>CALJUK010000817.1 GCA_937975745.1 uncultured Planctomycetaceae bacterium
TCCGGTTGATCGAACAGTTTGGCACCCAACGGCACTGTCGAGATTGAACCTTCCGTTCCATCGGGAAGCAGGCTCGCGAGAACCTGTGCGCACTGCTGCGTATACTGCAATCGGGCGGGATCGGTCCAGTCGGGCAGATAGACCTGCTCCTTAACCCGGTCGCTATGAAAATCTCCAAAGGGAAATGCGTTCAGCGTGTGGCAGCTTAGTCCGGCGTGCTGCAAATGGTCTCGAAACGCTTCCAACTGGCCTGGAGACGACAGGAGTTCTGTCACGACCGAGTTTGCCAGCCAGAGACCGGCGGCCAAAGGCTGGTCGATCCGCTCGCGCACGGGAACGGTGTATTGATCGAGCCCCTGCACAACGTCCGAGACGGTTCGTCCGGCATGGACGTTGGTGCAATAACTCAGCGGAAGCGTACTGAATGACATGTGGTTTATCCAAAACTCTCGGCAGCGGAGGGCGTTGCGGCGTTCGGTTCGGGGGGGCATCTTCCCCGCAACGGACGGCAACGGGGCAATCAAATGCGCAAGTCCCCTCGCGACTTGGTATTGCGACCTATTATAATTCAAACAGGCCGAGGACGGAACCACGTGCGCTGACCGATTCCGGGTTCTGATCGTCTCCTGTGGAACTCCGTTTCCGAGGGTGAGGTTCGAGACGAATCGCAAAGTCGTCCGAAACAGAGAGAAACTTGCGGGCCGATGGTGGGTTTAATGTTCCAGTGGCGGGACGACCTGATGGCGTCCTGCTTTCACATGCATTCCGGGCAGAAAGTCGACAAGTGGCAGGCAGCCAATTGATATCGAGCCCGCACCTGCGGGATCCCGATGTGCAGTTGATGCTGCGCGCACGAGAAGGTGATGACGCCGCATTTGCCCTGTTGGTCGAGGCATATCAAGATCGACTGGTGGGAATTTTGAATCATCTGGTCGGGGACCGCGAAGCGGCCGAAGACTTGGCGCAGGATGTGTTCCTGCGGATTCATCGGGCCCGAGACCGATACGATCCGACGGCCAAGTTATCCACCTGGCTGTTTCGCATCGCCAACAATCTGGCCAGTAATGCCCGTCGAAATCGGGGCCGACGTCGCGAACGACAACTGCCTGTGCAGGAATCGGGACCAATGGGGGCTCGGCCGGCCGAGAAACTGCTGGCCGAAAAATCCGCACTCATGCCATCGCGGCTGATGGCGCGGCATGAAATTCGAGACGTGGTTCGTGCCGCTTTAGAATCGTTGGGCGAACGGCAGCAAATGGGTGTCCTGTTGCATAAGTTTGAAGGAATGAGCTACGCCGACATCGGCGCGACGATGGATCTCTCGCCGTCAGCTGTTAAGTCGCTCCTCTCGCGGGCCCGGGAAAAACTCAAGGAACAGCTGGCCAACTACGTCCAGGAGTAACAGGTTTGGGACTCAGACGCGGTCCGATTCCCAGAATTCAGCCCGAATGATGCACGAAGTGAATGCCATGAGTGATTCCAACGGGGGGGGCAACAAGTTGCAGTCCGACCTGGTTGCCTATCTGGACGGCGAGTTGAGCGATCGCGCCTGCATGGAGATTGAACAAACTCTGGCTGAAAATCCGCGCATCCGTTGCGAAATGGAACTGCTGGAACGGACTTGGGAACTACTCGACACGCTCCCCGTCAGCAAAGCCTCCGAGTCCTTCTCGCAGCGAACGTTGTCCGTCATCAGTCAGTCGTCGATGGCTGCGGTCAAGGATCAGACGCCGGCTGTGACGACATCCAGGTCCTGGTCGATTGACCGCGACACCTGGCTGGCTGCTGGTTTGTCGATGGCGCTGACGTTGACCGCCATTCTCTGCTTTGCGGTGACCAATCGCTGGATGCCCACCGAGACCGATCGGCTCGTTCGTGATCTTCCGTTATTGATCAAGCTGGAGATGTACGAGGAAGTTTCCAGCCCCGAATACCTCAACACTCTCAAGCAAAGTCGGTTGTTTGATGATCAGTCAAGCTCTGTGGAATCGCCTTAAGCGACAACGGCGGTCCCTTGCCGTTGGTGCCTTGATCGGGCTGATAGTCGGTGGAGGACTCCTCGCCGCCATCGGACAGGATCCGCCCGAATTCGCAGCACGTCGTCAGGAGATCGCGAACCTGGCGGCCGCAGACAAAGAACACCTGGAACGGAATTTCGAGCGATTCGAACAACTGGGCGCTGACCAGCAGCAACAACTCCGAGATGTGTACGCGGCCGCATCGCAAAGTACACAGCTGCTGGGCGTGGCGGAGCATTACTTCGACTGGGTCAAGATGCAGAGTCCCTGGCAGCGCGAGAGTTTGCGTGCCGCAGCCGATCCGCAGGAACGCCTGCATCTCGTTGAGGATTTCCGTTCCGAGGAAGATCGACGGGGAGATTCTCGCGGTCGGATCTCTCGTGGGTTCGAGTCGATCGTGGGGAACATTCCCACGCTCTCGGCCGATGACCTGAACGCGGCGATGGACGGGATCGTCGAATCTCTGGGCATTCCGGAGGGAAAACGACAGGAACTGGCGGCCACGCAACACTTAAGCGACTATCAGCAAGTCTTCTCGGCGGCAATCCAACGTGAGAGTGAGGCCGGCGGCCGTACCGGTCGGCCACGCGTTTTGTCGGGCGAGGTGATGGATCGGATCGTCGGTACGATATCGGACCCGGCCGTTCAGAAGCAGTTCAGCGAGTTGGCCGATCCAAGACGCCGCAAAGTGTTCCTGGTGGGAATGCTGCTCAAGTCCATTGAAGCACAATTCCGCACGGCATTTTCGATTGACGACGCCGAGATGAGGCAGTTCTTCGAACAACTCGACGGACCCCGCAAAGATCGGCTGCTTGCGATGCCGTATACTGAGCAACGGAGAGAGCTTTCTCGAATCTACGCGCGCGAGAAGATGGGGCTGGAGCGGGAAGGTTTCGGGAAGATGTTTCAGGCCATGTGGGTGGATGACGAGTTGCGGGACGCTTTACGGGATCGGTCTCGAGATCAGGGGAATTTTCTGCCCGGGACAGCCCGGCCACTCGATTCGCAACCGTCTGATGGCGAACGAGAGCGGATGCAGGAACGGCGATTTGGCGGCGGAGGCCGGTTCCCGCGGAATCGGCCGGGATTTGGGAACGACGGCCCGCCGTTTGAGGGTCGCCCCGAAGGTGGACCACCCCGCGACGGAGATCTTCGCCGACCCGAGCAGCCACCCGGTCAGCGTTCGCCGGGCGAACGTCCGCCAGAACGAGGGCCTCGTGGCAATTCGCGGTCGGAGTAAAGTCTGCCACGGGGAGAGTGAGCGGCTGTATGTCGCTGCTGTCGGTTGGTGAATCCCGCGTTGTCAGGGTCTGGGGGCGTGTCCCAGCATGCGGCGGATCAGACCGATTTGCCCGGCGTGGAGCATTTCGTGCTGGGCGCAGAACAGCAGTGAACCAAGTGTTGTGTTGGTGACGGCGTAGGGCTCTACAATCGTCTGCTGCAACTGGTCATCGGTGTATTCCGACAGCTCCCGCATCGCCCTGAGATGCACGGCATCGAAGACCCGGCGGATCTCCACCGCATCGGGGAACTGTCCGTGGACGCTCGCCGGCGTCGACCCCTTGGCAAAGGCCTTGGGAAATGCACGGGAGACGATTTCGTCTTCTTCCGGCTGTTTCCCCCGCAGTCGAAACAGCACCAGCATGTATTCGGCCATGGCCAGATGACCAATCTCCCACGCCAGATGTGCCGGGCATTCCGCCGGCTGAGTGAACCAGTCGGCCTCGTCGACGTCAGAGATCAGCCGCACGGTATAGTCTCGGGCGAATTCAATCTGCTTCTGGGCCAGTTCCCGATTGTGATGC
>CALJUK010000818.1 GCA_937975745.1 uncultured Planctomycetaceae bacterium
TTCACGTAAGGGCTCAAGTTCAGAGCCAGATAGGTCAGATTGAGCACACCCTCACAGCAAAAGACATCCTTCATCTCGTAGACGTCTTTGCGTCCGAGCACCTGTCGCACCAGCTCCATGGGAAACTGGTCATGACCCGCCGGCACTGGAGTGTGGGTTGTGAAGACACACTGTTTTCGGACAGCGTCGAGATCCTCATGCGTAATCTGACGCCGCCCCTGACCGGCAGCTGCTCGATCCAGCAGTTCCAGGGTCAGCAGGCTGGCATGCCCCTCATTCATATGAAATCGCTGAATCTGATCGAAGCTCAAGGCTCGCAGCAGCCGCACTCCACCGATACCCAGCACGACTTCCTGACAGAGCCGGAAATGCTGGTCGCCACCATACAGCCAGTCAGTCAGACGCCGATCACATTCAGCGTTCTCGGGGAGATCGGTGTCGAGGAGAAAGACCGGAATGACATGTCCGGAGCAGCCTATGATTTCGTACCGCCAACCGCGGACATGCACCGTGCGATCTTCGATGACTACAGTCGCTTGTTCGGACTCCTCTCGGAGGTGATCCTCGATGCACCATTGGTCCTCAACTTCGAACTGCCGTCCGTCTTCGTCGATGCGTTGACGGAAATAACCTTTGCGCGACAGCAGTGAAACGCCAACCATCGGCAGGCGCATGTCGGCGGCAGAACGAAGTGTGTCGCCCGCCAAGACACCGAGTCCACCTGCATAGGTCGGGATGCCGGGGGCAAGGGCCACCTCCATGGAGAAATACGCGATTGATCGGTCGGTCATTGTCTCCGGTGCCTCACTGCAAGCGGTGCAGGACCACGTATCAGCAATTGATAGGTGTGGCCGTGCCGGTGGCGCGATTCGGGCTACTCCTTGCGGATCTTGGCGAGGTACTCGTCCGGGTCGAGATCTTTCTCCTTGCAGCCGTCGCAGCAGAGCCAGACGGACTCTCGTTTCACATCGACTTTGATCGGGGTTCCCATTGAGCCGAGCATCTCCCCGCTGACGGGACAGAAGTGCTGTGTCTCGGCGGATGCGGCATCTTCAGGCGACAACTTCGCCAGTTCCGCCTTCATCTTCTCCATGTCAGGCCCGGCAGCTCCATGGTCGTGGTCTGCATGATCGTGCGCATTCGACGACGCGCTGGAACTGTCAGATTGCGTCGGTGCTGGTGATGTCCCGCTGCAACCGGCAATCATGATGGCCGCGACCGCGAGGGAAATCGTCGCGAAGATGGATTGTTGCATCAGTAGTTCCTTCAAGTGTCAGAGTGGTCCAAGAGAATGAAGATGCCAACCGGACCCGCGAGTTGCCGGCCCGGTTGGCCGAGGAGGTTGACAACGAATCGTCTATGGCTTTTTCTCCGGCTGAGCATCAGTTTTGTGCTCATGGTCGTGATCGCCATGGGCAGCCGCTGGTGCCGGAGGGGCAATCCCCAACTCCTTCAACAGTGCCTGGTGTTCCGCCTCCGCGGCTTTCAACTTAGCCTCAAGCCCAGAGCAGTGTGCACACATCTGCACAGTCTCCACACCATCTTCCGTGATGGTCTTCGTCATCATGCCGCAGATTCTCTCGCATTCCTCAAGATGCTTCTGCAGAGCAACGACCTTCTGCTGGACTTCGGCTTCCTTTGAAGCCTCATCTCCCAGCTTGGCGATTTCCTCCCTGGTTGCCGCAACGTTCTGTTGAATGGCCGACAGGTGCTCACGGGCCGTCGCGGCGGGAAGCTGCTGGCAGTTCTGACCGTACGCGCTGAGGGCCTGAGTGTGTGTGCGCGCTGACTGCTGGTACGTCCAGGCAGACCACGGGCGGTATCCGCCTCCTATCGAACCGGTCTGCTTATGCCGCTCCTGCATCCTGGCACGAGCTTTCAGGGCGGCATTCGTGGGAGTCTGTGCGTCCGCGAATTGGGCGGACATGGCCAGTACTGCTGAACTGAGGAGTGCCGCGAAGAGCGTTCTGTGTGTTCGTGACATCGGTGTACTTCCTTCACTTGTGAATGGCCGTGCGTTCCGGGCGGCGAGTGCCCAAAAATGGGGCGGTGCACGGACGACACTAATTGGTCAACCTCGCTGCTGCATGTTGGATGCAACACGAGCGGCGGTTCTTCACGCGTCTGGAAAGATTTCTCGACATTCGATTCGCGCTCATTGCAGCTCGCGTCAGCAAAAGAAACACCCGCCAACGTCGCGTTCCAACCGGTGTCGCGATATTCTGAAGCCATCGGAGCGACCGGAACCTCTGCCAACTCAGCACGCCGAAACGACTTGCGCAGCAGCTGTCGAGGCATGTTCCACACCTCATCTGATGGCGTGGATCGTGCGTTGGATTCCGGCAGTCACGAGGAAGGGAATGCCAAAAACTGATAATTCCCATGAAGAAAACCAAAGTCGATGGCATCTAACAGGGCATCGCAGGAACAGGACTCGCGAGACACGGCAGGTTTGTCTGCCGATGTACTCGTTGGTTGCTGCGCCGGCGACAGAAATGCCCAGAGATCCCTTTACGAGTGCTGCCACTCACAGGTGTACCGACTCATGGTTCGTTTCGTGGGAGTCCAGAACGCCGAGGACGTGACTCAGCAGGTCTTCCTGCAGACATTTCGGAAACTGCATCAGTTCGCGGACCAGTCACGTTTCGAGACCTGGCTGTATCGACTGGCGACGAACGAGGCGCTGCAGTTTCTCAGGAAAGAGCGACGCTGGAGATTCCAGCCCCTGTTGGTTGACCCGATGAGCCAGAAACCGGAACAGAATGACGGACATGATCGCAGAGACCTGCTTGAGCAGGCTCTCGTGCGACTCGAACCGGAGTTGCGATCCGTTTTCGTACTCAAGGAGGTTGAGAGCCTGTCATACCGGGAGATTGCCGAGGTGATGGACATCCCAGAAGGGACAGTCGGATCACGTTTGAACCGCGCCCGCCGTGAACTCCAGCAACATCTGACTGATCTCGGTTGGGAGGCATGACATTAATTGCACAGAAATCAAGGAACTCTTGTCGGCCTACTTCGATCACGAATTGAGTGACGAGCTTCATGAGCAGGTTCGGCAGCACGTCGACGGCTGTCCTGACTGCCGCAAGGAACTGGATGGCTTTGACCGCTTGTCGCAGTTCGCATCCAGTTCGACGATTTCGCCTCCGTCCGCAGAGCTTTGGAAGCAGATTGAGTCTGGACTGGACAGAGATGTCTTACCGTCACCGGCCTCACAGCAGTCGACATCGTCACGCTCCGCAAGATCATGGAATTCTAGACGCTGGGCGGTCCTCGCGGCAACGGTGCTGGTTTTTGTGACGATCGGGGGGGGTTGGTTACCGATCGCTGTTCCCGTCGAGTGAGCACCACCAGTTCATGGCTGTCTTCGGCGAGTACCTGGATCGCTTCAAGTCTGATCCTCACGACGCCCAGTCGTTTCTACTGTCGCAGTATCAGCACGAACCGGTTCACCCCCAGGAGGCTGTTGAGCGTGTTGGTTATCGCCCCGTTGTTGCCGATGGCCTGCCGAATGGATACTCGCTGGTGTCCACGCACGTGATGAAGATGCCGTGTTGCACCTGCGTACAATGCCTCTGCCAGCGTGCGGATGGAACAACACTGGCGATTTTTGAGCACGACGACGAAGAGCTTGAGTGGTTTGGTACGCGCCCCACTGTGAATGTGACCTGCCAGTCGAAGCAGTGCGCTCTGGTGGAACTCCCGAGTTCAATGGCCGCATCCTGGAAGTCCGGAAAGCGACACATCACGGTGATCGGCGCTAAGGATGTTGGCGAGGTCGACAAACTGGTCGCCTGGTTTAGCCAGAACAGGGAGGCCACAAGATTATGAGCGCCCTTGATGTAACGACCGATCATACGTACGGCAACAGGAACGGATGCTGGCGAAAGCGTTATGCCGCGCCGGTAATATCCTCGACCGTCTCCCGTGCAGAGGATTTACTTCGGGAACGAATACGTTGTCGAAACGCTGACATCAGCGTGCAATTCGATCCATCGAGAGGGACTCTGACTCTGCGTGGGGAGGTCGGTTCGTACTATCAGAAACAGCTTGCTCAGGAAGCCGTTCGGCACTTGGAGCAGGTCTCCCACGTCGTTAACCGGCTCGATGTGCGTGAGCTGATTCCACAGCCTGATGTGGCTGGCGGTCGGAGGACAACAGCCACACCAGAGACAGACGGAGAATCATCATGAATGAATCGGCTCCCATCAAAAACCGTCTGTCCGCGTTCTGGTCGCGACACGCCGGCAAGTTGTTTGTTGTTCAGGCGATCCTGTTTCTGTTGGCGGGAATGATGATTGCCGGGGCGTTTTCACGGACCCCGAGCAGCAGTGTGCCGGATTCTTCGGAAGCGAGTGTCGCCGTGCCGGTCGGGGAAACGCTCTGGACCTGTTCCATGCACCCGCAAATTCGCCAACCCAAATCTGGTAAGTGCCCCATCTGCGGAATGGACCTGATTCCGGTCGCCAAAACGTCGGGCGGGATGCGCACGCTGGCATTAAGCCAGGAATCCAGGGCGCTGATGCAGATCGCGACGACGCCTGTCGAGCGTCGCTATGTGACGCATGAAATCCCAATGGTCGGCCGTGTCGACTACGACGAAACGAAGCTGGCCTACATCACCGCCTGGGTGCCCGGCCGGCTTGACCGGTTGTACGTCGACTACACGGGTGTCGAGGTCAAGGAGGGGGACCACCTCGTCTATATCTATAGCGAGCAGTTGTACTCGGCTCAGGAGGAACTGATCCAGGCACTGAAGAACCGCCGTGAGCGAACTCCCACGACAACGCTCATTCAGCCGATCGATCTGGTCGAGTCCGCACGCGAGAAACTGCGGCTGCTCGGTTTGAAGGAAGAACAGATCACAAAGATCGAGCAGAGCAGTGCCCCCGAAGACCATCTGACGATCTATGCGCCGCTGGGTGGAGTGGTCATCGACAAGCTGAAGCAGCAGGGAGAGCGAGTCCAGTTGGGCGAGCGGATCTACACGATTGCGGACTTGAAGCAAGTCTGGGTGCACCTCGACGCCTACGAATCCGATCTCCCCTGGGTGCGGTACGGGCAGGATGTGACGATCACAACGGAAGCCTACCCCGGGGAAGAATTCCATGGGCGGATCGCATTCATTCAGCCCGTATTAAACGACAAGACACGGACGGTAAAGGTGCGGGTCAACGTGCCGAACCCCCATGGCAAATTGAAACCGGAAATGTTCGTCCATGCCGTGGTCCGCCCCCGAGTTGCGGCTGGCGGGAAAGTCATGGACCCAGCTCTGGCCGGTAAATGGATCAGCCCTATGCACCCGGAGATTGTCAAGGATGAACCGGGCGTGTGCGATATCTGCGGCATGCCGCTGGTGAGAGGAGAGTCTCTCGGCTACGTCACTCCGATCACGGATGGAGAAAAACCGCCGTTGCTAATCCCGTATCTGGCTGCTCTGGTTACGGGAACGCGGGCGATCGTTTATGTGCAGCTTCCTGGCATGCCGACGTTCGCCGAGCCAGCGTTTCAGACCCTCTCAACAGTCATTCAAGGCGGAGAGATCGAACAGATCCGCGACGCATTCATCACTTACGCCAATATGCTCGATCATCCCTATGATCAACCGGGGACAAGTCTTGCTCGTGATCGGTGGAATGGCTTTGCCGATCGCCTGGCACAGTTGGCTGTTCAAGGGCAGCGTGCCTCGTCGGCGAAGGATGCTGAGAACATCTTCGGGCAGTTGGAAGCGGTCATGGTCGAGGTTCGTGAACAATTCGCTCCGACTGACCGTCCGACCTTCGAAGGGCGGGAAATCGTACTCGGTCCACGGGCGGGGAGCCACTATCTCGTGCGACACGGACTGGCTGAAGGAGAACTCGTTGTCACGGAGGGCAATTTCAAAATTGATGCCGAGATCCAGATTCAGGCAAAGCCCAGCATGATGACACCCGAAGGGGGAGGCGGTGGTGGTCACGACCATGGTGGCCACAGCGGTGCTGCTGCAAAGAAGACGACTGACGAGCACGTCGGTCACACGACGGCACTGCCCCAGGAGTTCACGCAACAGTTGCATGCACTGGGAAATGCCTATGAACAGGTGACGGCAGCGTTTCAGCGACAAGACGTGATCGCGACGACGGCTTCGTATAAAGAGTTCGGAAACGTTTTGGCCAGTGTCGACGGCTCGATACTGACCGGTCACCCGCGGATGGTCTGGAAAGAGTTTCTCATGCTTCTCAGCAATGATGCAGTGGAGGGAGCCGAGGCTGAAGAACTGGCCGATGCGGAACGTGTCTATCTGCTTCTGAAGGGGCACATGCGACGCATGCGTGAACAGCTTGGAGTCACACAGCATGAAGCAGCCCAGATCGAGCGTCTGGCAGTGAGCCCCGAGTTTCAGGAAATGCTGAGAAAGGTCTGGCAGCAATACCTGGCCATCGGAGATGCCCTGGCAACGGACAATCCGGCGGAAGCGAGAAATGGTGCCGCAGCCCTCCGGACTCTGGTCACTGAGATTGACGGAAGCCAGCTCGAGCCGATGGCTGCCGCAGTCTGGAAAAAGGAACGTGCCAGTCTTCTCAAACTGATTGTGTCGCTCGAGGAGGCGGAAGACATCGCCGGCGCGAGAACTGCCTTCCTGCCGGTCTCCCAGGAAATCGGAGTATTGGCTCAATCCTTTGGATTTGGGTCAGAGGCACCGGTCTGGGAACTGCACTGCCCGATGGCATTTCGTGGGAAGGGGGCGACCTGGTATCAGGACAACGATCAGGTCCGCAATCCGTATTTTGGGGCCACGATGCTCAAGTGTGCGGATCGAGTGGAACGAGTCGCCAGCGAACCACTTCCTGAGTCGGCTGCGGGTGCGCATCAACACAATGGCCATGGAGATCACTCTCAGCACTAGCAGACCTTTTCGGGATTGTCGTCAATGATTGACCGCGTAATTCGATTCTGCCTGGAGAACAAACTCGTCGTCGCCCTGATTGTCATCGCGGTCGTCGGCTGGGGCGTCCTCGTGGCTCCGTTTGACTGGGAAGTTGGCGACCTTCCTCGCAACCCCGTGCCCACAGATGCGATCCCCGATATCGGTGAGAATCAACAGATCATCTTTACCGAATGGATGGGCCGCTCACCGCAGGACGTCGAGGATCAGATCTCGTACCCGTTGACGGTCTCGCTGCTCGGAGTTCCGGGCGTGAAAACCGTTCGCAGCTA
>CALJUK010000819.1 GCA_937975745.1 uncultured Planctomycetaceae bacterium
GTGGGCGCAATTCGAAGCAGGACGCGTCTGCATGTGGGACATGACGATCCGGCTGGAAGGCGGACAGATTCGCCGCGCGTATCCCTGTTTTCAGGCCGCCCCGTTCGTCGAGGAACTCCGGGACACTTTGACGGTCGTCGACGCAAGCACCCTGCATCTCGTCTCGCCCACGACCCGCGTCAAATCGTTCGAAGAAGATCCCACTAAGAGCGTTGTCCTCGACATCGAAGGCGAACCGGACTCCGAAATCGTCGTCCAGAGTACCGAGCCGGCAGAGCAGACAGTTCGCGCGAAGCTCGGCTACCTGCAGAATGACAACGAAATCACGTTCACCGGCGGATTCGGGTCGGAGAGTTTCATCATAGAACAACTGGTTGGCCCGGACGATTTCTCCGCGACGCTCCGCTGGCACGATCGGCGGCAGACCGGTGGTGAAGGCGACTGGTACTACGTGCGCGTCACGCAGCACAACGGCCATTGCGCCTGGTGGAGCCCGATCTGGCGCGGGTAGACGGGTGACAGTGCAAGGGCAGGAAGTGATGCAGCGAAGTATGCTTCGAACATGCGTGATCGTCCTGGGAATTGCCGTGTTAGCCGGCGCATCCCGCGCAGGTGACTCCGGAAAACCGATCCGCGTCGGAATGATCGGCCTCGACACCTCGCATGTCATTACCTTCACGAAGATCATCAACGACCCCGACGCCGCCGGTGACCTGGCCGACATTCAGATCGTCGCCGCCTGGCCCGGCGGCAGCCCGACCTTTCCCCTCAGCCGCGATCGCGTCGACGGCTTTACGAAACAGGTCGCCGAAATGGGAATCGAGATTGTCGATTCGATTCCTGAATTGTTGGAGCGAGTCGATGTCGTGATGCTGGAGAGCGTCGATGGCAGCCAGCATCTCGAACAGGTCATACCGGTCTTCAAGTCGGGAAAACGCGTCTACATCGATAAACCAATCGCAGCGTCGCTTGTCGACGCCGTTGCGATCCATCATCTGGGCGAGAAGTACTCCGCCGAGTACTTCTCAAGTTCCCCCAAACGATTCTGTCGCGATCTGACCAAGCTTCTCGATGACGAGTCTCTCGGCGAGATCACTGGTTGCGACGTCTACGGGACCACACAATCCGTTCCCAACCATCCGGATCTCTTCTGGTACGGCGTCCATGGATCGGAAATGCTCTTTACCGTGCTGGGACCAGGTTGTGAGTCCGTGACGGCGCAGCAGACCGAATTCACCGAAGCCGTCACCGGCCGCTGGAACGACGGTGTCATTGGGAGATTTCGCGGCATTCGGGAATCCGGTGGGAAGACAGGTTTCGGCACCACAATCTTCGGCACGAGCCGTATCGTGCACACCACCGCAGGGAGCGATAAGGACGGCCTTATGGCTGAGATTGCACGTTTCTTCAAGACCGGCGAGACAACCGTGCCGCCGGAAGTCACGGTCGAGTTGATTGCCTTCATGGAAGCCGCCGAGGAGAGTAAGCGCCGCGGCGGAGAGCCGGTGATGGTCGAAGAGGTCCTTGAAAAAGCACGCGCTGCCGCGCTGGACCGTCTTGCCGAGCTTGAGTGATCCCACACATCCGCAAGTGACGAGAACGAGGAATACCCAGTCGAGGGCACAAAGTATGAATCCTCAGACAACGGTCGCCAAATCGCACCCTGCTCTGCCCGACGCCGAACACCACTCGGCACTCAGCCGTCGGCAGATGCTGGGCGCCCTCTCGGCGCCGCTGCTGCTTGGCGCGGCTCGAAATACGCCCCAGGTTTCTGTGGCGACGTTTCGCGTCGACGTCACCTGTCCGATCGGTCATCCGCTGCTGGCGCGGCGGCAGGGGGCCGCCACAGAAATCGCCGATCCCCTCTATGCGCACGGTCTGGTGTTGCTCGGCAGCGGCGATCCGATTGCCATTCTTGCAGTCGACTGGTGCGAGATCCGCAATGACGCGTACGACCGCTGGCGAAATCTGATGGCAAAGGCGGCCGGAACTTCGATTGAGCGGGTTCTGCTCTGCTCCGTTCATCAGCACGATGCACCGCTCGCCGACCTCGGCGCCGAACGGTTTCTTGCCGAAGTTGGGATGGCCGGTGAAACGCTGGATATCGACTTCTTCG
>CALJUK010000820.1 GCA_937975745.1 uncultured Planctomycetaceae bacterium
GGGCGCAACTCAGGAGTGGGCTGGAGCAGTTCGCGGCGAAAAATCGCGCGCCCCGGGGGGGCGGTGACGCCCAGCCGAACACGGCCGGACTTCACTTCGATGACCTCAATCGAGGCGTCAATCGCGGGAAACTCAATCGCTTCATTCAATCGGCGCGTCAGAACCAACATGGCCGGACTCCTTTCCTGTTCCCCCGTCAGGGGGAGATTGCGACACTTTCGGTCGTGTTCAACAAAGGAGGCAGCATTGACCTGCGCTGAATGGCCGATTCACGCCCCATCTGTCTACTTGCAGATGGCCACGTGATACCTCCAGCACGAACCGCGCAAACGGCGGGCATGTGACTGTAAGGTCCCTCGCGAGACCCGTCGGCGAAATCCCTGTCCGCCGATCCCCCCGTTCGTGCGGCTTAAGGCAATGTCCCCCCGCTGCGAACAACGCGAAACTAACACTGTCTCGAAAATGCGTCAATACGGGTTTGTAACTCTTACAAAGGCTGTTTCGTGAATGTTCGCCTTTCTTCGGGGAGGACGTTGCTCCCCCGAGGCGGATGAACCACGGGGAAGCTTCGCTGTGCCGGAGCCGGATCGCGGTGTCCGCGCTACTGCGCGAAGGCATCATGAACGCCGCGGAGCCAGCCAGCGGTTCCCCAGCGCGATGACCGTTTCGAGAAACGAGTCGAAATCGACCGGCTTACGAATGTACGAGTCCGCCGGGAGTTGGTAGGCGGTCAGGAGGTCTCGGTCGACATCGGACGAAGTGAATATCACGATCGGGATTGTGTGGAGCTGGCGATGCTTGCGCAGATAGCCCAGAAGCTCTGCCCCGTTGTAACCCGGCAGATCGAGATCGAGCATGATGAGGTCTGGCAGGCGTTGCCCTTCGGCTCTTCTGCGGCGGAGATAATACAATGCCTGGCGGCCATCCCGCGCGACAATCAACTTGTGTGGAATTCGACCCTCAATCAGCCCCTGCCGAGTTAATTCGACATCCGAAGGGTTGTCTTCGATGAGCAGCAGGATCGCGGGCCGCGGGAGGGTTGAGTTCGGTTCCGTCATAAATTCCACTCGGATGAGATTCGCCTCGGGGCGGTAGGGGGGGACGTAATGCGGGAGTGGACGGCTCCGGCGGAATCAGCAATCCAAGTGGTTCAGGCTGGTACGCCTGACATCACTTCGATTATTCTGGACGAAGGGCGTCACCGCAACTGATGTTGTTGTCTCGCGCAGTTTTACGTGCTGATTTGGCCAGGCATGTTCGGTGGTGATCCTCAAGTGATTTCTTCGCCGGGCTTGGTTCGGCGTGTCATCGGATTCGCCGATTGTTGGCCTTGGCCTTTGGATTACCGCCGGTCTCGTAACAGGCCGTCTTGCATAGAGATCGACGTGCATGACTGATTTCCAGCCTCTCGCGCAGTTCGAGCGAATTGACTCTGTCGGAGCGAATCCGCAAACGACTGCAGAGGTGTACCTGGTAGAAGGGACCCAGGTGGCGGTTTTCCTGCGGGATGACCGCTGGTATGCCGTCGCAGCAGGATGTCCGCACCAGGGGGCTTCCCTGGCGAATGCCTCTGTCGAGGCGGGCTGCGTGGTGTGTCCAAGACACGGATGGCGATTCGATCTCGAATCGGGAGACTGCACCACCCAGCCGAGCAGTCGCCTGCCAGTGTTTGAGCTTCAGGAAGATTCTGGCCAGCTGCAAATCTGCCTGGACAGCGTTCGCCGGGCAGCTGTCACAACATCTTCTGCTGATCCGACCAACGTCAGTCACCTCCAGGCCGACGGAATTCACCGGTGGCTGGTTCGCTATGGAGCGATGGGCTGGATCGGGCGGTTCGGGAGTGTCCACGAACACAACTGTCGCCATGGTGATCTGGTCGTCATTGCGACTCCGCGCGGTCAGGAAACAGGCGAGCTGCTCAGCGGTCCCGAGACACATCGGACGCCAGAGAACGAGACTCTCCACGGCGAGCTGCTGGAAGTGTTGCCAACGAACCGCTGGGAAAACCGGGGAACAATTGCCGGGGTCTGCACCGCGCAACGAGCCGGAATTGCCGAGCATCTCCTCGAACGCCTTGTCAGCGAGGCTGGACGACAGGAACTCGATGTTGAGTTTGTCGACTGCGAATTGTTGTACGATGGCCTGACCGTTGTGGCCTATTATCTGGGGCCCGAATCTCCCGAACTGGAGCGGATTCGGCAAATCCTCGCAGACACAGCCGAAATCGCCCTCCAGTTGACTCCCGCTGTCGACAGACCACCGACTGCCGGTTCGGGTGGGTGTGGAAGTGGTGGGTGTGGAAGTGGTGGGTGTGGAAGTGGTGGTGGCGGTTGCGGTAGCGAAACTGGCGGCGGCGGGTGTGCGAGTGGCGGTTGTGGAAGTTCGTGAGGCTCGGCTGCGAATGGTGGCCAGTCTCAGCGGAGCCCCCCCTCCGGGCTGAAGCGGACTGCCTGACCCGCGATGAACCGTTCCAGCCCTGCTGCGGTTTCCAGCAGCAACTTGCCGTCGCGGTCAATCCCCCGGCAGATTCCCTCCCGGTTGCCCCGTTCGGTCTCCATCCGGACGTGCGATCCGGTCAGCAGGCACCACCGTCCAAAGCGTTCTGCCAGTCGGTCTTCGGATTGTCGTGTTTCCTCGAGTTCCCGTTCGACGGCCTGCAGCAGATCGGCCAGCAATCCTGCTCGAGAGACTTCACCCCCCCACTCGTCACAAAGCGAAGTGGCCGTTGCACGCAGTTCGGGGGGCGCTTCCCGAAACGAGTTGTTCGCGTTGAAGCCGATCCCAATGACGATCTGCTGGAGCGGCTGCGGGGCCACTTCGATCAGAATTCCGCAGACTTTTCGCCCCTTCAGCCAGACGTCGTTGGGCCATTTCAAGCCGACCGACTGCGGGCCGAGGGGTGGCCGCCCGACAGACTGGGGTGCGGCGAGTCCGGCGAGCGTCTCGCAGACAGCGATTCCGCACAGCAACGACAGGCGGGACTGTTGCTCCAGTGGCAGGGGGACCTGCGACCGGCAGAGAATCAGCGAGAAGGTGAGCGCGCCTGACTTGGACCACCAGCGGTTGGCTCCCCGACCACGGCCGCTGGTCTGCGACTCGGCCAGCACAAGATACGGCGTCCTGACCGGAGCGTCGTCCGAGCAGGACCGGCAGAGTTCCAATGCGCGATCGTTCGTGGAGGCGATTTCTGAGTGAAGCTCGCAGTCAGCCAGGAACGTTTTCCTTTTGAGCGACTGCAGATCCTCGGCGGAGAATGGCGTTTCGCTCATCGCCGGCGACCTTTACTCATCTTGGAAGATAACCAGCAGGTCGCCGACATCGACTTGGCTGCCCGGTTTGACGATCACGTCAGCAATGCGCCGTTCGCGTTCTGCCTGGATGGTGGTCTCCATCTTCATCGCTTCGAGCGTCAACAGCTTCTGCCCCTTCTTGACGAGATCTTCTGGTTTGACCGCGACGGTGACGACCATGCCAGGCATGCTGGCGCCCACGTGAGCCGCGTTGCTCGGATCGGCCTTCACGTTCTGCTTGGCATCCGGTTCCAGAGAGAGATCGGTCACGGTGACATCGCGCGGTTGGCCGTTGAGCTCGAAGAACACGGTTCGCCGACCGTCCGGATGGGGATTACCGACGGCCACGTACTTGACGATCAGCGTTTTGCCGGGCTCGATGTCGACGGCGACTTCTTCGCCCGGTTTCTGGCCGTAGAAGAAGACAGGAGTCGGCAGGGTGCTGGTATCGGAGTACTTGGCCTGATGCTCGATAAAATCTCGATAGACTTTCGGATACAGCAGGTAGGTCACGATGTCGCGGTTGGTGGGCGTCCGATGCAGAAATTTGCGGACTTCCTGCGAGGCCGCTTCGAAATCGGCTGGCGGAAGTGTTGCACCTGGGCGACCGCGAAACGCCTTTCTGTCTCGAACAATCCGCTGCTTGACCTTTTTCGGGAAGCCACCGGGCGGTTGTCCCATTCGTCCGCTAATCAGGTCGATCACCGATTCCGGGAAGGCGAGGTCTCGGCTTTCGTCCAGGATGTCGTCCGGCGTCAGATTATTGGCCACCATGAACAAGGCCATATCGCCGACGGCCTTGGATGTCGGCGTGACCTTGACGATGTCGCCGAACAATTCGTTGACCTGTGCATACAACTGGCAGACAGCCGGCCATTGATCGGCCAGCCCAAGCGCCTGGGCCTGGGCATACAGATTGGTGTATTGCCCTCCCGGCATGGCGTGCATGTAGAGGTCAGCACCGGCCGGAACCATCTCCGCCTCGAATGGCGTGTAGAACTGCCGCACGGCGCGCCAATAGTTGCTGATCTGGTCGATGTGGTCCGTGTTGAGCTTCGTATCGCGCTTCGTGAACTTGAAGGTTTCCACCAGGTTGTTCAAGTTGGGCTGTGATGTGCCGCCCGACATGGGAGCCATCGCGGCATCGGCGATGTCGAGGTGGACTTCGGCTCCCTTGGTGATGGAGGCCGCCTGAATCCCAGCCGTATCGTGCGTGTGGAAATGGATCGGGATGCCAATTTCCTGCCGGAGCGTCTTGATCAGTAACTCGGCCGCATACGGTTTGCAGACGCCCGCCATATCTTTGATTGCCAGGATATGGGCGCCCATCTTTTCAAGCTCTTTGGCCAGCTCGACATAGTACTTGAGGTCGTACTTCGACTTCTTGGGATCGAGAATGTCTCCCGTGTAGCAGATGGCCGCCTCGCAGATGGAGTCGGTCTTCAGAACCGCTTCCATGGCAATCCGCATGTTGGGCACCCAGTTCAGTGCATCAAACACACGGAAAATGTCCATGCCGGCATCGGCTGCCTCGGTGACGAACGCGCGAACCACGTTGTCCGGGTAGTTGGTATAGCCGACGGCGTTGGAGGCCCGCAGTAACATCTGAAACAGGATGTTGGGAATCCGTTCGCGGAGTTCGGTCAAACGCTGCCAGGGGCATTCCTTCAGAAACCGCATGCTGGTATCGAAGGTGGCCCCGCCCCACATTTCCAGCGAGAACATCTCCGGACATAACCGCGCATAAGCGTCGGCAATCTGCAACAGGTCCTTCGTACGGAAGCGGGTTGCCAGCAGCGACTGGTGGGCGTCACGAAACGTCGTGTCGGTAATCAGCAGTTGCTTCTGCTTGAGAATCCACTGGCTGAACTCGGCCGGTCCCAGCTTCTGCAGCAACTGCCGTGTTCCATCGGGAATCGGTCGAGTCATGTCGACTTCGGGAATCGGGGCTGGATCGCGGCGGGCGGGCTCGGTCCGGTTCGCGACCAGCGGATGGCCATTGACCTTCAACTCGCCGAGGTATGTCAGCAGCTTTGTGGCGCGGTTCTTCCGAGCCGAAAACTTGAATAGTTCCGGTGTTTGATCGATGAAGCGAGTGGTACATTCGCCCGCCAGAAATGTCGGATGGCCGACCACCTTCATGAGGAAAGGAATGTTGGTCTTTACGCCACGAACGCGGAACTCTTGCAGGCTTCGCTCCATCTTGTGAACTGCGTCCACAAAGCGTCGGCCCCGCGCGGTCACCTTCACCAGCAACGAATCGTAAAACGGATTGACGACGGCGCCGGAAAAGGCGCTGCCGGCATCCAGTCGAATTCCCATCCCGCTGGCCGAACGGTAATGCGAGACCCGCCCGTAGTCGGGCAGGAAGTTGTTCGCCGGGTCTTCCGTCGTCACCCGGCACTGCAGGGCGAACCCGTGCGGTTGGATCGACTCCTGTGAGGGAAGCCCGATTTCGGGCGAGTCCAGCCGTTCCCCTTTCGCGACCAGGATTTGCGTCTTCACGACGTCCACTCCGGTCACTTCCTCTGTGACGGTGTGTTCCACCTGAATGCGGGGGTTGACCTCAATAAAGTAGGGCTTGCCGGTGTCGACATCGACCAGAAACTCGACCGTTCCCGCATTGCAGTAGTCAACGGCCCGGCCGATCTTCAGTGCGGCATCGAACAACGCCTGTCGTGTGTCGTCCGGCAGGTTGGGAGCCGGCGCAATTTCGACAACCTTCTGATGCCGGCGTTGGACCGAACAGTCTCGCTCGTGAAGGTGGACCAGATTTCCGTGTTGGTCCCCCATCAATTGCACTTCGATATGCCGGGCACGGGCGACAAATTTTTCGACGAAAATGTCCGGACTTCCAAATGCGGTGAGCGATTCCCGTTGGGCCTGCTCGAACTCGTGCTCGAACTGCTCGCTCTCGCGCACCACGCGCATCCCACGGCCGCCGCCCCCCTTTGAGGCCTTCAGCATAATGGGATAGCCGAGTTCGGCTGCGAGCTTACGGCCCTCGCGCACGGATTGGATCGGTGTCGAACTTCCTCCCAGGACGGGCACGCCGGCAGCGATAGCGAGCTGGCGGGCGGCAATCTTGTCTCCCAAACGTTCGAGCTGATCGACGGTCGGGCCGACAAACGTACTT
>CALJUK010000821.1 GCA_937975745.1 uncultured Planctomycetaceae bacterium
ATGCCAAAGTCCTGTACTTCAACCGGAGCGGAGCCGACAAGGTCCAGACTCAGATCCAGGTCGTGAATCATCAGGTCGTGCACGACGCCAATGTCAGTCGATCGAAACGAGTACGGGCTGACCCGTTCGGCCCGGATGTACTGCGGCCGGCCACACACGGCGGAGGCGGTGGCCGTCGCCGGGTTAAACCGTTCGATGTGTCCGACCTGGAGCAGAATCCCGTTCCGTTGTGCTGTTGCGTGAATGCACTCGGCTTCGAGCAGCGAGGCTGCCAGCGGCTTTTCGACCAGGACAGGGATCCGCTGATCGAGACAATCGCAGGCGATTTTCTGATGCCAGCGAGTGGGGGCGGCAATCGAGACGGCGTCGATTTCACCGAGCAGTTCGCGGTAGTCGGGAACCCAGCGGCAGCCGCAACTTTCGGCGACTGCCTGTCCCTGTGTTTGCGACGGGTCGGCCACGGCGACGAGTTCCGCCCGATCGAGTCCGGACAGAATTCGGGCGTGATGGCGTCCCAGGGCACCGACACCGACAACCGCGATTCTTACCGGACTCATGCTGCTCTCCGAATGTTCGCCGACTCTTGGGAGTTCATCTTGGCCGGATCCTGGTTGCGGAATGCTTCCCGAGCCCGTCCCGACCGGCCTTCGCGTTGCTTCTCGAGAAAGTGAATCAGGTTGGAAACCTCAATGGGAATGACGCCTTCCAGCCGTTCGTGAAGCGTGTCGACCGCTTTGTCTAGCGACAGATGCTCGCGGTAGATCAGACGGTGCGCCTGCTTGAGTGCCCGGATCGTCGACTCCGAGAGGCCGCGCCGGCGCAATCCAATAATATTGATTGTGTGGACGGTTAGTTTCTCGTTGCCGGCAGACATCATGTAAGGCGGTGCGTCGACCGTCACTCGGCTTTGTCCACCGACAAAGGCCATCGTTCCGACGGTGGCAAAGTGATGGACGGCCGAGTTTCCCGAAACGATGGCCCAGTCCTGCACGTGAACGTGTCCCCCCAGCAGGACGCCGTTGACGAGGATGACGTTGTTGTACACTCGGCAGTTGTGGGCCACGTGGCTGTTGGACATCAGCATGTTGTGATTGCCGATGCGAGTGCAGTGATCTTCTTTTTCGGCACCACGATTGACCGTAACGCCTTCGCGGAAGATGTTGTGATCGCCGATCTCGACGCTGGTTGGCGCGTTAGAGCGGTAGCTGACGTCCTGCGGCTCAGCCCCGATGACTGATCCGGCGAAGAACCGGTTGCTGCATCCGATTGTGGTATGCCCGGCAATGCTCACGTGACTATCCAGCCGGGTATTGTCGCCGATGCGAACGTTCTTGCCGACGAAACAAAACGGGCCGATGAACACGTCTTCGCCGAGTTCTGCACCCGGTTCGACGTAGGCGAGATTTGAAACTGTGGTCCCCATTTGTACGACCTCCTTGTCGTGCGGGCTGGAATTGGCCCTGATCGCCGTCCGCATTGTGAATAGGTATTACAACTGCATGCTGGCACGTTTGATTTTGGGCGATTTGTCCGGGAGTCGTCCTCTCCGTGTTGAATTGAAGCGAATTTCAGGCGGCCACGGGTGGTGCATCATCCGCCGCGCCGAGTTGCGCCCGGGCAATCTCGCGGACGACATCTTGATTGAGGACATGGCCGGAACGTTGCGCGCTGAAATGCCCGAACAGATCGCAGCCGATCAAAGCGAAATCTCCCAGGCAGTCCAGAATTTTGTGTCGGACACACTCATCCGCGACACGAAGCTCATTGTCGATGACGCCGTTGTCACCGAAGACAAGCAGGTCGCGGGCCGTTGTCCGAGTTCCATAGCCCGCCTTGCGAAGGGCTTCGGCTTCCTGTTCCAACACAAACGTCCGTGCGAATGACAACTCAAACAGGAAGCTCTTGGGGGTAATTTCGACAGTTAGGGTCTGCGGTACGATGGGAGACCGTGGACCGTAATCGAGTTGGTACGTGATGGCCAGTACCGGTTGTTTGACCGGCCGAGCCTGAATTTGGGCACCGCTACGTGGGTCGGTCACAGTCACAGGAGCTGCCAGCTGCAGAACGCGGCGGGGTTGGTCCTGCTCGACAACACCGGCATCCAACAGTGTGTCGGCAAACAGCCGGCTCGAACCGTCACAGCCGGGGGGTTCGTATGCGTTGAGCTGCACCAGACAGTTGTCGATCCGCAATCCGGCCAATGCCGCCATCACGTGTTCGATCAGTTCGACCCGGACGCCATCCTGCTCGATGATTGTCCGTCGTGACTGGGGGATGACGTTTTCGATGCGTGCCGGAATGGGATTCGTGCCGGGAAGATCGATCCGCTGGAAGGCGATTCCATGATCGGGCGGCGCCGGGAGAAACCGCATCCGGATGTCGGCACCCGACAGAAAACCGACCCCCGTGACATTCTTGCTGCGTTCGATGGTGCGCTGCGCTCGATTGTGGCTTATCACGCGATGGTCACTTTCAAAAGAGGCCTCGTCGGCCAATTTCGCCACGTGTCAGAATGTCGCCAGGTCCGGTGTTCGTTGGATCGTCGAGAGGAACGCAGTTGCCTCGAAGTCGAATCGGTCTGCCGTTTGTCACCTGCTGTTTGTCACAAGGGGGCTGATGGCTGCGACGCGACTGCCGACGACGAAGACCGGAAAAGGGTGCAGCGAGACACCTTGCGGTCTCGCTGCACCCGAGTGTGATTCGCCCCCCGGGGCGGCGATCAGTTCGTCCACTGGCGACCATGATTACGCCGCCAGCGCGAGATCAGCGAGTAGGAGTCGCGGCTGGCCGACCGGCTGTCTTCTCGTAGTTGCGGTTCAGGTAGTCCAGAACGGAGAGGGTGATGTCATCGTCGGGACGATGCCAGACAACCTGCCGATTCATGCCCTGGATCAACTTCTGAGGGTCGCCACTTTCCAGCTCTTCACGATTGAAACGGATCACCAGGGTGTACTTGTAGTAGTCGGCGTACAAGGCGACCGCGTCGGTAACTTCCTGGTAAATCTCGTGGTACAGCTTGGCTTCCTTCCGCAGGAAATCGCGCTGGGCCACCTTGCGGAACGTCTCGAAATCGCTGGTCAGCTTGGCGAGTTGCTTTTCCCGACTCAGGAAATCGTCGCTGCCAGGCTTCAGCTGGGCCATTTCATTCTTCAGATTTTCGGCCTTCTGGGCAATCGCCTTGGCCTGATCATCGCTCTGCATGATTTCGGTCTTCAGACCTTCGCGCAGATCGGCGAATTTCTTGTACTCTTTGAAGACATGGGCCATGTCAATCAGGCCGACTTTGTGGGCCTGATCGGAAGCTTGAGGCTTCCCGGGAGCCTGAGCCCATGCGTCCGGTGTGGAAAGAGAAATGGCGACAAGGCACGCGGCGGCGGCCGTTAACAGTGTTTGCTTCATCACGCCAATGCACTCCTTTGCTTGCTGGCTGCGTTCGGGTTTCCGTCCTGGAACCGGTCAATTTGTTGTCGTTTGGCTTGCGGACAACGCGGCGGCAGAAGCCGAACCTTGTGAGAAAGGCCGACCGGAAGGATCATTCCTTCGCGACACGGGCGTTGACCGGGAGGAACGCGGCTTTCAACAGAAGCCGGTTTCGACAATGCGGGGGTATTGTGCACACCGCGGAAATCTCGTCAATAGGAGTGTTTCGATTTCCAGGGGTGCATTCTCGGCGAATCCAAAATGAATTCGATCGGGGGTTGGAATCGGGTGCTAAACCAAGCAGAATGCGGGTGATAAGTGAGTCCCGCAGGGCCTCTACGCTCGGCCATCAACATGAGGTACCCCCATGCGAATTTCCTGCATTTCAGGCGGCTTGTTTGTTCTGATCTGGCTTGTCGGAGTGTCTGTCGGACCGAACCCGGCTGTTGCGGACGAACTTCTCGCCGGTACCGGCGGCATCACAATTACGCCGGATCAGCCCGTGGCCCTGGCGGGCCAACGTCGGGTGCGGATCTCGAAAGAAGTCGAAAGCCCTTGTATTGCGACGGCTTTGGCGATCGAAACACGCCGTGGCGACGAGCCGGTCGATCAGGCGATCCTGGTGGCCTGCGATCTGGTGGCGATTCGCGACGGAATTCTCGACGAAACGCGTGCAGCTCTGCAGGGACGGCTCGACGGGTTCAACCTCAAGAAACTGATCCTCAGCGCCACGCACACTCATACCGCCCCCGTGATGGTCGAAGGCACGTACGAACTTCCGACCGAGGGAATCATGCAACCGGCCGAGTACCGGAAGTTCCTGGTGGCACAGCTGGCCGACGTCGTCGAGAAGGCATGGAAGTCTCGTGCTCCCGCCCAGGTCGGATGGGGCCTGGGACATGCCGTCGTCGCCTACAACCGTCGCATCGTTTACCAGGATGGCACTGCGCAAATGTACGGAGGGACCAACCGCAGCGACTTCGCAAGCATCGAAGGGCACGAGGACCACGGTGTCGAGGTCCTGTTCTTCTGGAACATGCAGGGAGAACTCATCGCGACTGCCGTCAATGTGGCCTGCCCGGCACAGTCGGTTGAAGGACGTTCCAGCGTGAATGCGGATTTCTGGCACGAAGTTCGACAGAAGCTGCAGGCCGAATATGGACCGCAGTTGCACGTAGTCCCCTGGACCGGAGCTGCCGGCGATCAAGCTCCCCGCCCCATGTACCGGAAGGCAGCCGAATCGCGCATGCGGCGACTTCGGAATCTCGACGATCTGAATGAGCTGGCACGCCGGATCGTTGTGGCCTGGAAGGAGGCTTTCGAGGGAGCCCGACAGGAGATGCACTCCGACGTTCCACTGGTCCATCGAGTGGAGACGATCAAACTTCCGGTGCGACTGGTCACGGACGAAGAATACGCCGAGGCTCGCGCACAGATGAGGCTCTTCGAAGGCAATCCAAGCGAATTGTGGAATTATAACTGGCAGAAGAGGGTCGTCGACAGGTTCGAGAAGCAATCGCCCGAGGAGACCTATCAAATGGAACTCCACGTCCTGCGGTTGGGCGATGTGGCGATCGCGACAAACGACTTCGAACTGTTTACCGAATTCGGAGTCCGCATCAAGTCCCGTAGTCCGGCCCTGCAGACATTTCTGATTCAACTGGCTGGTCCTGGCACGTATGTGCCAACGCATCAGGCAAGCCGCGGAAAGGGATACAGCGCCATCCCACAAAGCAATGCCGTTGGTCCCGAAGGCGGAACTGTACTGGCGGATGAAACAGTGAAGGTCATCCGCGAACTCTGGCCATCGGAGAATTAGAGCGCGCTGCGCCTAAAAATAGCGGCTTCTGGCGGCGTCATCTGCCTGATTCTGAGCGGCGGGGTTGATCCCCGCCGTTCCCAACGCTCGCTTCCCCCGCAATGCGGACTAGGACGCATTGTGCGTTTTCTTGGCCGCAGAATCGTGGACGGGTTGCTCGTACGGATTGCTATTTCGCGTCAATGATGATCAGGATCGCCGGCAGCAGAAACAGCGAACCCGCGAGGCCGCCCGCCATGGCCAGGCTGACCAGTCCGCCGAAGTAGATCAGCGGAACAAATTGCGAGAGGGTCAGCACGCTGAATCCAATGACCAGGGCCAACGTGGCAAATAGAATTGCCAGACCCACGCTGGAATGCGTCTCGCGGACGGCTTCGATCGCCGAAGCGCCTCTCAGCCGGGCCACGCGATAGCCGCGCAAATAGTGGACGCTGGAGTCTGTCGTCAGGCCCATGGAAACACTGGCGATCATGGCTGTCCCGATATTCACGGGCAGCCCGGTCCAGCCCAGTGCGCCTACGACAATCACAATCGGGAACAGGTTGGGAACGAGCGAAATCAGACCGAACTGAATTCCGCCAAATGCGATCGACATCATCGTGAAGATGCCCGCTGTCGCCAGGGCGAAACTCACCAGTTGATCTCGCAGCAGACTATGAATCAGGTACGTCAACAGGACATACGTGCCGGTGGCATCCGCTTCGGAAAACGTCTTGCGCGCCTCAGCCTCGACGCGTTTGATCATCTCCAACTTTTGCTCCGAGGGCTGGCGTTCCCTGGCCCGGAGCACCAGTCGCATGCGTCCTTTGCTCGGGTTGTACAGGCCGTCGACAAACTCAGGCTGGAGTTCGCTGACCTGGTCCAGTTTCGATTGCAGCGAATTCTTGACGAACGGCAATGTGGGAATCATGTCGAGCACATCGGTGATCGCGACGACTTTCGTCAGACCGCTATCGGGCGGTTCGGTCAACGCCCGCAATCGCTCCGCAAGGTCACGAACCTGGTCGAGGTAGTCTTCGGTCAATTCGGCAGGAGCCGGAAAGTTGACTTCCCAGGTGCCGGCGCCGCCCAACCGGGTCTCAACAAAACTGAGCGACTTCACGATGTCGCTATCGGCGCGGAAGTTGCGACTGAAATCGGTTTCGACCTCCAGCCGGGTGAAGCCGACCGCTGCAAGTGCCAGCATGCTGACCGCTCCTGCGAGGTACCAGCGGGCATGGCGTTCGATCGACCAGGTAATTTTCGCGAGGATGCCGGTCAGTTTCGCTTCCGAGGGACTGGCCGACGGGTCCGAACCAGCTCGTCCGAGCAGAACTCCGGTCGGCAATACGGTGGCCACTGCGGCCAGAACGACCATGCTGGCCAAGGCCATCATGATGCCGAAACTGCGTACCGGAGTAATATCACTCGAGACGAGCGCACCGAAGCCAACAGCGGTGGTCGCACAGGTCCAGAACACCGCCGGGCTGAGCGCGATGAGTGTCTGACGGAGTGCTTCCTCAGGTTCCAGACGGAGGCGCGCATCCCGATAGTGGATTGCGATGTGAGTCACTGTGGCGACGCCAATGATGGTCACCAGCGAGGTGAGCATCGAACTGACCATGCTGAGTTGCATCTGAGTGAGCACCAGCAGCGCTTCGGTCGAAATGATTGTGACAATCACAACCAGCAGGGGGAGGATGACCCACCGCAGCGATCGAAACATCACGTAGATCACCAAGGCCAGGACGGACAACGAAACACGAAACAAATGCCCGCCGTCCTGCTCGACATAGCGGAACATGTCGTGCACCTGGACTGGTTCTCCCACGACATAGGCCCGCGGTTTGTGTGCGGCCGCGACAGCCCGAATGCGGGCGAATGTGTCGGCCCGCGGTATGCTCGCTTTGGACTCGGGCGTCAGGCGCAGAACGATCGCCGTCGTTTCGCGATCCTTGCCGATCAGGATCCCCTCGAACAGTTCCGTCAGGCGTTCCGCCTGTGTGCGAACCATCAGGCGCAACGCAAATGGAAGGTCTGGTGGGGCGAGGGCATCGGCCACATTCTGCGTTGATTTTCCAGCGACTCCCGGAATCTGGTTTAACCGATCCGCCAACGCTCGCACACGCGCAAGCCCTTCAGGCGCCATGAGTTGTGCATCCGGATAGGCCACCAGGACGAATTCGTCTCCGCCGAATGTTCGCTTGCTGCTGAGGAACCGCTGCAACTGGGGATCGTTGGGCGAATAGAGGGCCTCGATCGACTGCTGAAAGGAAAGGCCCTGCGCGAGCCAGGCACCGACGAGAGTGACCACGAACGTCGCCCATGCGAATCCAAAGCGGCGGCGAATGAGCAGAGTCGCAAGTT
>CALJUK010000822.1 GCA_937975745.1 uncultured Planctomycetaceae bacterium
GGGCGGACGACAATTCTCATTTCGCAAAAGACTCTGTCTATTCTGCGTCCTTTACCCAACGAGTCAAATCGGAGTTTCGAAACGGCAACAACACCATACGATGAAATTCGTCATCATCGTGTCTGCTTGCGTGATGCCTTGTGGTCTGCAGAACCGGATGGCCTGGCATAACCGTAATTACCGTGCGCGGTGCACGTGGCATCGCGATCCGACCCCCCGGCTCTGATCCACTGGCATCTCGGTCTGTTGCGGGGGAGGCACGGGCCGGACCGTCGTCCGGGAGCAGTTCGCGGCGGGCAAGGGGCCAGGACCGGATCGCTGCCAAACGCATTCGGCGTGGCTGGAACGCCGATCGGTCGCAACTCGTCGAACGTCAACCGATTCCGGCACCAACCGCTTCGCGTTCCGCGGGCAATTCGCTTGAGAGATGCAGCGTCGAGTTCTTTTCACCCGTCCACAACCAGTGAAGTCGCTGCATGATGTCGAAGAAGATCAGATTCAGACAGGGAACCAAAATCAACGTCAACGCGGTGGCGAACGCCAGTCCAAAGGTCAACGTGACGGCCATCGGGATCAGAAACTTCGCCTGAAAACTCCGTTCAAACATCAAGGGCATCAGGCCGGCAATCGTTGTGACGGACGTCAGCAGAATGGCCCGCAGTCGAAGCCGCGATCCTTTCAGTGTGGCTTCAACCAAAGTCATCCCGTCGCGGACACGGCTGTTGATGAAGTCAACCAGCACCAGCGAATCATTCACGACGATTCCGGTTAAGGCGACAAGTCCAATCCAGCTGAGAATGGTCATCGGGTTGCCCGTCACCCAGTGTCCCACGATCGCCCCCTGGATACCGAACGGAATAGCCGACATCACGACAATCGGTTGAAAGTACGATCGGAATAGTCCGGCCAGCAACATATAGATCATCAGCAACGCGACCGGAAAAGCGATCGTCAGGCCGGCAAAGGATTTTCGCCGTTCCTCGGCTGTTCCCAGAAACTCCAGGCGCACCTGCGGATGCTGGGGGCTGACCTCTTCTTCGAACTCGCGGCCGATATTCGCCAGAATGTCGTAGCTGCTGGTCTGCTCGTCATCGACCTCGGCATACACCGTCAGGGCACGCTGTTGCTGACTGCGGCGAATCGTGCTGTAGCTTTCCGTTTCCTCCAAGCGGGCGACTTCAGCCAGCGGAATCCAGCCCCTCTGGTCGGGACCGTCGGGAGAGGGAATCCACATGGTTTCGACATTGTAGACGTTCTTACGAAATGACTCCGGATAGCGAACCATGATTTTGACGTCTTCGCGATTGCGGGTGATGCGGCGGGCCTCGCGGCCGAAAAATGCCGACCGGACATTATTCCCAACGGTCGCGACGGTCACGCCCGCGGGGCGAGCTGTCTCACGCAATTCGATCCGGACTTCGCGTTTGCCCGCGTCGAAGTCGTCATCGACATCGAAGACGCCTTCGTATTGATTCAGTTCGTCTTTGACCCACTGAGCTACTTCCTGGATCTCGTCAATCTTCTTACCCGAGATTCGGATCTCGACATCTTTGCCGCCCGGTCCCCCGTTCATGGCTTCCCAGGTAATCGAGTTGACGCCAGCCAGCCCCCCCGACTTCTCTCGGAAGACTGTCAGGAGTTCGAAACTGGACCGCAATTTCTCCTGCTCCCGGACATCCGCCGCCAGAAGTTCCACCACAATCTGACCCAGGTGAGATTGGTCGTTGTTCAGAGCCCCGCCACCGGCGAAGTCATAGTTTCGCGCGACAAATGTCTGTACGTTGCTGACCTCAGGAAGCCCGACCACAAAATCGTTCACCTGCTGGACACGTTTGCGGACCAGGTCGGCCGGTGTCCCAACTGGCATCTCGATCGAGCAGATCAACGTTTCGCTATCCATCTGCTGGATGAAAACGCTCTCGACAACTCCACCGGCAAACAGGCCCAGCGACGTCATCAACAGTCCTACGGCCACGGCCAGCGTGATATAACGCCAGCGGATGGCCACACTGAGCAATCGCTCGTAGAGATCGGGCAGAATCCGACCCATCACGCGGGACTGAACCGCGCGAAACACGTCGAAGAGATGCATCAGCGGACCATGTCGACGGCTCTTTAACGCACGTTCCGCCTTCGTTGGCAAGTGCGCCAGGTGGGCCGGCAGAATGAGTAACGCTTCAATCAGCGAAACGGTCAATGCTGCCAGGACAACCAAGGGTAACTCCTTCATGAAGTCGCCGATTCGTCCTTTGATGAATAACAGCGGGGCGAAAGCGGCAATGGTCGTCGTCACGGCGGCCGTGACGGGCCACATGACTTCTTCGGCCCCTTTGATGGCGGCTTCACGGGGGGACATCCCGTCTTCCACATGCCGATAGATATTCTCGCCAATCACGATGGCGTCATCGACAATGATTCCCAGCACGATGATCAGTCCGAACATGCTAAAAAGATTGATGAAGACACCCAGCAACGCCATCATGATGAACGTTCCCAGGAAGGCGACCGGCAGGCCAACCGATGCCCAGAATGCGACTCGCCAGTTCAGGAACAAATTGAGCGAAATGAGAACCAGAATCAGCCCGGTCTTCCCGTTGCGTGTCATCAAATCCAGGCGGCCTTCGACAAACCGCGCCAGGTCGCTGTGCAAGTCCACTTGCAGGTTGTGGTCGAACGGATTCGTCTGACTGTTTCGAAAGATGACCATCGGGTCGGGGCGTCCGGCCAGTCGGTTGGCCAGCCATCCCAGTCCACACGCGAGAAAATCGAGCGGCTGCGAATACCACGGCGAATTCGACGCGGCAGCAAATCCATACGGATCGAACTTGCCGTTCTTTTTCCCCTGCACGTACGCTTTGACGAGTGTCGAAATCTGGATCGCGTCTTGCGATTTCGTCTTATAGACGATGCACGTGACGGCTGGCTTGCCGTTGAAATAGGCCTCCAGATCCGATTCGACGAATGTATCGCGGACGTTGGCCACGTCTGACAGGAAGATTTGCCGACCGCTGGCTTCTCCCTTGACCACGATATCTTCGAGATCGCGGCCGTGTGATTCTTCCCCCAGTGTCCGGACGGCGACACGTTCACGATCACCCCGCAGTTGCCCGCCAGAGACATCGAGATTCGTCGAACGGATCGACTCGGCGACTTCGTCGAACGTGACGTTGTATTCTCGCAGCCGATCGGGCATGACATCGACACTGATTTCGTCGTCCCGGGTACCGGTAATCTCGACGTCACTAATTCCCGGCAGTGCGAGCAGATCGTCTCTCAGATCGCGGGCAGCCGTCTTGAGCTCCGCATCCGATACGTCTCCGTACAACGCCACACTGATCACGGGGAGTCGTGGCTCGACCTTGGAGACAACCACCTGCTCAATATCATCTGGCAGGTCCTGGACGGCATCGACCTCGTTCTTGACTTCCTGCAGCACAGAATCGATGTCATTGACGTCGTTGAACAAGGTTAGAAACGTCGTGCTGAACCCCTCGCTGACGTACGAATCGACCTTTTCGATCCCCTCGACGTCGCGGACCGCCTCTTCGATCTTAATGGTGACCGCTTTCTCCATCTCGGCGGGTTGCACCCCAGGGAGAGCAACCACGTGAACGCGAACATCATGCCGCCGACCAGGATGATCAGCATGAGCATATTGACAAGAACCGCGTTGTTGACTCTAAAGCGTGGAAGCGACATAGAAAGCAATACTCGCGCAGGAAGCGGCCAGACTCCGGATGTCGATAGCCGGTTCCGTCCATCGATCACTGGTCGTCGTTGAGACAAGGCAGCGGGAGAGAGGCCCGCCACGCGGTCATTGTAGGACGGACCGCGGACCACGGCGAGGTGATTGCAGGACCGGACTGCGAAAAAACGGGACGCGGCGGACCCGTTCAGGCCAAAGGCTGCTGTTTCAACCCGATCACCGAGATCGCCCGGGCGATCTCTCTGGGATGGCAGAGACCGTGCAGATTCTCGATGAAGTCCACCGACATGTACCATCGCCCCAGTGGCTCAAACATGTCCTCCAGACGCATCCGGTTCAGGCCGAATTCCACTTTAATTTCGTCCGCATCATCAGGTGTCATGTCGGCAAACTGACTGATTAACAGGAAGTCGCCTTCGTTAGACAACCGCAAGTGCAGATTGCGGAGTTCGATCCCCATCAGACGATCCACCGGAATGTCGATCTGCCGCGGACCCTCTGCCAGAAAACGACTGGCTGTCGCGGGATCCTGTTCGACGATTCGGGCCGTCGTCTCGCAGACGGCGTAGACGACACTCTCGTCCACGAGGTCCGCTTCCACCTCGCTCTTCGAGTTGTGCTTGGCCCAGGTGTCGGCGAGGACGTCGAGTTGAATGTGGGTGGGGACGCCACGCAGGAATGGGACTTCGGTCAGGTAGCCGAATCCGTCAAACGGGTCTTCATTGACCTGCAGCGCGAGCGACATCCGCTCCAGCGTGTCGAAAAATGCCACGCGGAAGGCAGTGTAGCTCAGAGCGGTCTGGGGCAGGGTGTCTGCGGCGATGGTTAACATATCAACCATCCTGCCGACGCTCGCGACACAGCACAATTCAAACTTGAAGTTTTTGTGACAGAATCCATGTCGACCGCGATTCGCCTCGCTCTGTTCCATACCGCCAGAACATTGGACACAGTCCAAAAGATTTTCGTTTTCCGCAAAGAAACACACGGTCGACTACTCCGTTTTGCGCGACATGGCAGATGGGAGAAGATCCTTCGTTTCGGCTGGATGGGTCGTGTCGACCCGGCGCGTTGCAATCTGCAACAACTTGATTTCAATGACTGTGAAACATCCGGTATCGATGGGGTTGAAGCCTGTCGTCGCGGTGACACAGTCCAGGTGTGTTACGAAAGGCCGGGAGCTTCGCCAAGGAATGCCAACATGCTGTTTGCCGGTCGGTGTTTCGCCCGGACTGGCCGCCGCTGGCAGGATTGGAATCTGTGGGCCGATCGGTTAACGTCGCTCGGTTGGATTGCCTTTCGCTCTGGCTGGAGCGCGGAACTCATCTGTTGTGCTGAGACTGGCCGCGACACTCCACCTGAGAACGACTTCTGTCCAATACCAAGACGCCGCGACCGATCTGAGGAGGGAAGAGATGAAATTAGCCACCTTGCGGACAGTCGCGGGTTTTCGCGCCGTCGGTGTTGTCGAAGTGAGTGGAGAACCTCGATTTGTTGACCTGGCGGCTGCCGACCCGACCCTCCCGGACAGTCTTCGCAAGTTGATTGGCGATCCCACACTCGTCAGCCGAGCCGAGGAAGTCACTTCGGTGGCTGCTCAGTCGGGGAACTTCGTCGACGGCGTACTGGCTGCTCCGATCCCGGACCCCGGAAAGGTCATCTGCATTGGTTTGAACTACGGGGATCACGCTGCGGAAAGTGGCATGGAAGTACCGAGCGAAACGGTCTGTATTTCGAAGTCTTTGTACGCGATTATCGGTCCGGAGGATGCGATTCAGATTCCCTCTGTCGCCAAGAAAGTCGACTACGAGGCAGAATTGGTTGTGGTCATCGGTACCGGCGGTCGCGGCATCGCCGAAGGCGACGCCCGCAGCCGGATTGCTGGATACACGAACGGTCACGACGTATCGGCCCGCGATTGGCAGATCGGTCGGCCGGGCGGTCAATGGCTGTTGGGGAAAACGCCCGACACGTTCGCACCCATCGGTCCGTTTCTGGTGACCGACGACGAGATTGCCGATCCGAACGACCTGAGAGTGCAGCTGCGGCTGAACGACCAGGTGATGCAGGACGGCTCGACACGCGAGTTCATCTTCCAAGTGGAAAAGCTCGTAGCGTTTCTCTCACAATTCATGGATCTCAAACCGGGCGACTTAATCTTTACCGGGACACCGCCGGGCGTTGGTATGGCCCGCAAACCTCCCGTGTGGCTGCAGCCGGGTGACGTGGCCGAAATCGAGATTGAAGGTCTGGGAGTGCTGCGGAACACCGTCGAAGCAACCTGAGCCTCGGGCGTTTCATCCGGTATCGTTTCATCCGGCATTGAGTGGCCGCTCGTCGCGGCAAGCTTGCCTATCACCAGCCTTCGGGAACCAATAGGTTTCGGGTGGGCCAATTCGTCTGTTGGATCGCCTCGGTTATGGGGCGCTCGAATTCGGCCAGTGTGACCGACGACTGGAGGTTTTCCGGGACGGCCGAGATCGCGGCGGCGAGTGCCATTCCGCCGGGATGTTGCGGTTGGAGTGCAAACACCCGCTGCAAGTCCGGTTAGACCGCTTCAAGTTCCTTCAGGAGGTAATGGACAAAGCCCAACCGATACCAGTCATCGGCTGTGACGTTGGTCCGGTGCTCAATAGCCCGCGCGAGCGCATTTTCCGCATCCTGCCAGCGTTGTTCCCGCCCATAGGCCAGTCCCAGCATCCACAACGCCTGGGCCTGCTGCTCGGTCGTGCTGAGCGGGCACTGGCAGATTGAACGGAGCAGCGGAGCCGCCTGCTCCGGATTCTTCGAGCGGAGTTGGATCGCGGCCAACCGCATCTTCGCGGCGAAGTGTTCCGGCTGCTGCTGCAGAATGCGGTGATACGTCTCCAACGCGTCATTCTGCCGATCTTCGAGTTCGGCAAGTTGTCCCATCAGCAGCAACGCTTCGACATTTTGTTCGTCCGCTTCCAACGCGTCGGCCAGTGGGCCTGCGGCACGCGACGGCTGGCTGCTTTGCAGGTACGCTCGCGCCAGTTCGACAGCCAAACGAGTGTCGTCCGGACCGAGTCTGCGGGCAATTTCCAGTTCGGCGATGGCCTCATCACGTCGTCCCTGCGCCGTCAGAAATTCTGCCAACTGCCAATGGACGCCAGCGTCATCCTGTTGAGTTTCAACAGCCGAGCGGAGAAGTTTTTCGGCCCGTTCGTTTTCGCCAGCCTGCTCCGCCAGACGCGCTTCGGATGCCCAATGCTGCGACATGGCGGCTGGACGATCAGCGAACTGCCGCAGCCAGCCGCAACCGGAAACCGTGCCAAAAAGTACCGCCGCGATTACCAGCCAGCTGAGTTGGCAAGCATGGCTGAACTTTGAGCGGTCACGCTGCCGGAGACTGAAGAGACGCAGCCGGGATGGGTGAGTTTCGCGAACCATCTCTAAAGGAGTCCGTAGCCGGCCAACTCGGCCTGAACGCCGATATTGCCGGCGACACATTGCGCGAACGCGTCGAAGGGAAGTCGAGGCTGGGATGAAAGCGGCGGGAAGGCTACGAAGAGACTGGAAATGAGGCTAGGCGAGTCAAATTCTGCGGGGGACATGTGACGAAACACATGTTACAGAAACTACTTATGGCCGTTTCGGCTTCGGCGAACGGTTGCAAAGCGGATGTGAGGCGACGCGGACTGGCGTTCCGCGGGCGTCTTCGCGGGCCCCGCTCCCAATGAGGTCGTAATGACTTGCGGAACACGTGCCGTCTCAGCATGCAGACCCGACCGCAGCAGACGACCAGCCCCATCAGACAGCAGCGTACCATCCTCATGGAATGCCAAGCTCGGAAAACAGGCCAGCGACGTCGCAATTTGCCGCTGTTGCAGGAGTGGTGGGTTTCCGCTGCCCGGCAT
>CALJUK010000823.1 GCA_937975745.1 uncultured Planctomycetaceae bacterium
GTCTTCCGCAGACGCCATCCCGGCTTTACCGTCCTTTCGCGTGCTTCGGCCGAGTCACTCTCGGCTGGTTCGTCTTTGACGGCCCTGAAATTCGCCAACTGGACGAAGATGAACGGGAAATCTCCCTGCCCCCATTGCTCGCGCCAGTTCTCGATCATGGTGGCAAAGACCGTCCGGTACTGGTACGCCCGGGACGCGTTGGATTCCCCCTGGTACCAGATCGCCCCCCGAATGCCGAACGGAATCAGCGGCTGAATCATCCCGTTGTACAAGTTGCTCGGACGATGAGCACTCACAGCCGGGTTGGCTGCCATTCGCGGCCGACGTGGTTCGGGTTTGCCGTCTTCTTTCGCCTTGGCTGCGGCAGCCTCCCACTTCTCCATGGCCAGTTTGAAGTCCGCCTCGGCCTGATCCGGATCCCACCCCGCAACCGAATCGTCCCAACGTTTGAGCAGCGGCGCGAGCGAGGCCTTCGCCTGCATCGCCGGCAGACTCGTCCAGGCTTCCGCCGGAGTCCCGCCATAGGACGTGTTGATCAGTCCGATCGGAACGTTGAGTTCTTTGTAGAGTTCCCGGCCGAAGAAGTATCCCACAGCCGAAAACTCCGGCACGGTCTCCGGGCTGCAGACAACCCACGAGCCTTCAAAACTCTCTTGCGGTTCGGGTACGGGGCGGCGGGGGACGGTCACCAGCCGAATCTGCGGATAATTTGCGGCAGCGATTTCCTCGTCCGCATTGTTCACACGGGTCATCGTCCAAGCCATGTTGGACTGGCCAGAACAAACCCAGACTTCGCCCACCAGGACGTCCGCAAGCTTCACCTGGTCTCCCGTACTGGTGCTGACAGCCAACTCATGGGGACCACCGGCCGCCAATGCCGGTACGGAAACGCGCCATTTTCCATCGTCGCCCGCCCTGCCTGTCGCCGACTTCTCAGCGACAGTGACTGTAATTTCAGCCCCGGCGTCCGCGTTTCCCCAGACATTTACCGCCTGGTCACGCTGCAACACCATGTGGTCGGTAAAGATTGTCGCCAGCTTCAACTCAGCGGCAGCGGGTGCCACCAGGACCAGCCACAAACAGCCAGCCAGAGATGCCCGGAAACCCATCGCAAGGATCTGTCGTCTCATCGAACTCCCCTCTTAGAGGCCACTCTTGGAAACGAACTGGACTGTGATCACACCCCAGTTGCAGGCGAACCGCAGCAAAACCGATTGCGATCCGGTTTCCCGCTGCCACTCTTGTACGTTGTTTCGTCCCCAAACTGAAGTACCTAATCAACAACCGACCGACAAAACCATCTTGACCTGTTTTCCCCAGCTGCCGTACTCTCCCGATGCGTCCGCAGATTGATTTCCGCAAAGAACCGATTCAAATCGAGCCTGTCGGACGGGCGAAACATCGTCATGGAAGGCGAAGTGATGCATGCATTCTTCTCGGTGGGCGAACCAAGCGGCGATCAACACGCTGCGCATTTGATCGAAGAACTCCGGCGGCGAGATCCCTCTTTTCGCTGTTCGGGCTTCGGTGGCCCACAAATGGAGCAGACCGGCTGCAAGATCGACTTTCAGTTGACGGATCTGGCCGTGATGGGCGTTCTGCAGGTGCTCCCGCTGCTGGGGAGATTCATCTTATTGGTTCGTCGTGCCGGCCGACTGCTGCGACAACAGCGTCCAGACGTGGTCGTGCTGGTGGACTTTCCGGGGTTTAACTGGTGGATTGCCTGGCAGGCCAAACGGGCTGGAATCCCCGTCATTTACTACATGCCCCCCCAACTCTGGGCATGGGCATCCTGGCGCATTCACAGGGTGCGAAAGCATATCGATCATGTGCTCTGTGCGTTGCCGTTCGAACAGGAGTGGTACCAGGCGCACGGCGTCGACTCGATCTATGTTGGCCATCCCTTCTTCGATGAGATTGCCGAGAAACAGTTGGACGAGAAATTCCTTGAGCGGTGGAAGGGCCGCAGCCGCCCAACCGTGGCGATCCTGCCAGGCTCACGGAACCAGGAAGTAACCCGGAATTGGCCCTTGATGATGCGCGTGATGGCGCGACTGCACGCGAAGTTTCCCGAGGTGCAGTTCGTTGTGGCTTGCTACAAAGAGTCTCATCGCCGCCACTGTAACGCCAGGCTGATCCCAACGGACGCCGAACTCCCAGTCCCTTTGTTCGCGGGGAAGACATCGGAAATACTCGAATCGGCTGACTGCGCCCTGATGGTCTCCGGGAGCGTCAGTCTGGAAATGCTCGCCCGCCGAACTCCTGCCGTCGTGGTCTACTGCGCCAGTTGGTCGATGTACCACCTGGCCCGCATTCTGGTTCGCTGCCGCTTCATGTCCCTCCCCAACCTGATTGCCGATCGTCCTGTCCTCCCGGAGTTTCCGTGTGTCGGTGCGGCTGATGACGCTGTCGCGGGCATGTCTGAACAATTGATCGGGTGGCTGGCCGATCCGGCAGTTTTATCTCGTAAACGGGCTGAACTGGACGTCCTGGCCGGCAAGACCGTCGCGGTCGGTGCCACACAGCGGACGGCCGAAACGATTCTCCAGTGTGCCGGTCGCGCCCCGCTGAAACGGGCAGCTTGAGGCGTCAGAGATCGGGCGAACGGGAGTTTCCGTGCGTTCGGTCGAGTCTCGCCAGTCCTCCCATCAGGCCGGCCCCCCGTAATTACTGCTGGTTCCGTACGCTGTTTCGTGGCGAATTCCGACTCGTGTCGATAAGATGGGTCCTCGGTTTGTCACTGAGCATCCGCTCGATGAATTCGGCCAGTCGTCCTGCGTGGACGATTTGGCTTCATACGGCCGAGATCGCGGTGTCACTCAGGTGCGGTTCACTGGGTGCGGGCGGAACGCAATGGTCGTTGTTTACTCGGCGAATTCTGCTTGACCATGTGATGGATTGCCGTGTCGTCAACCCGGCACAGGTCGGCTTTCGCTACGGTCTCTTGAGGTGGTTGTTATGCAGCAGCTCCGGATCGGCATTGTGGGGGCCGGCGAGAATACTCGGCTCCGGCACATACCTGGCCTGCAGAAGATTTCCGGAGTGAAGATTAGCGGCGTCGTCAATCGAACCGCCGAATCATCACAACGAGTCGCCCAGGAATTCGGGATCCCCAAGACCTATGACAGCTGGAAACAGCTGGTCGACGATCCCGACATTGACGCGGTCGTCATCGGAACATGGCCCAATCTGCACTGCGATGTGACCTGTGCGGCCTTGGAGGCAGGCAAACACGTCCTGACCGAAGCTCGCATGGCCCGTAACGTCACAGAGGCCAACAAGATGCTGGCTGCGTCGAAAGCCCATCCGGAACTTGTCGCGCAGATCGTCCCCAGTCCGTACGGCCTGTCATTTCTGGGACCGATCCGGCAAATGATCGATGACGGCTGGTTCGGCGACCTGCGGGAAATGGTTGTCATCGGAGCCGATGCATCCGCTTGGGACTACAGCGCCAAGATCCACTGGCGGCTGGATGCGGAACTGAGTGGTCTGAACGCCCTGACGCTGGGAATTCTGCACGAAACGGCCAGCCGCTGGGTCCCGGCCACGACTCGCGTGTTCGCCCAAGCCAAGACATTCGAACCCGAACGTCCCGGCCGCGAACCGGGCGTTTACGAGCCAATTCACGTCCCGGACAGCATCCAGATTGTAACAGAGCTGGAAGGGGGGGCCCGCGGGATGTACCACATCAGCGGGACCATTCTCCACGGTCCAGGCCAGCAACTACACCTTTACGGAAGCCACGGCACCGTCAAGATTCACTTCACACCGACCGAGCGGGCCTGGATTGGCCGTCATGGCGACGCCGAACTGCGCGAATACAAGCCGAATGCAGATCGACTGGGCCGCTGGCAGGTGGAAGAGGACTTTGTCGCATCGATCCGCGACGGACAACCGGTCCGGCTGACCGACTTTGCCACCGGACTTCAGTACATGAAGTTCACCGAAGCGGTGGCAACAAGCGCCGCCAAGGCAGAACCTGTCACTCTCAACTAGGCCTGCCCGCCGGAGCGGACCAGCGCCGAACGCCGTCCCCTGGCCTCAGCGGCGTTCGTGTAACAACCGGCGTGAAGGCGACCCGCGATACGTCTCTCGTCCCCGTGATTGCCTCTTCTCCACCGTCGAGGACTGGCAGTTTTTGCCGAACTGCCCCAGATCCTGCAAAAAACGGTCACCGTGGTCCCGGGAAATTCCCAGTGTCGGCTTGACCGATTTGCATCGGTCTGTCAAAACGCCGCTCAACTCCCCTAAAGACAATTTTTCAGCGTGACCTCCGCGTCACACCTTGCTCGGTCCACGGCCGCGATGGCCATGGATTGTGCGCGTAGTTTCTCGGCACGGACCGTGCCACCCGATCCCATCCGATTTCGAGCAAACAACCAGGTCGAGCTTGACCCTGTCACACAGGATCGCCCCACCCCATTTCAGGGAATGGCGTTTCACGACAGAGTCCCCGCCCGCCGCAGCGTTCCCATTGCAGTTCCAATACAGACCGACGGCATCCGCCGGACTTCATCCCAACAACTCGTTCCTCCCAACGACCACGATCGGCTTGGCCGCTCCGTACGCACACGTTGCCAGACGCTGCACGATCAGTTTCCGGCAGGCTGTGGACGGCTCGGTGGTGGCCAACCGTGGACGGAGACTTCCCCGGGAACCGAGGGATTCATGAATCAGGTTCAATCTGGTGGCCACCGACGGCCGAATAACCCCGATAACCGTCAAAGTCGGCGCCATCGGCACATGTTGCGGAAACCCGAAACGATGAACGGACAGATCGATTCGACTCCAGCCCTTTGGCGCACTTCCAGATCTGCTCAGGAGTTACGCATCCCCATGATACGCGCAGGCTTGCTCGCGACGGTGCTAACGCTGGGTGG
>CALJUK010000824.1 GCA_937975745.1 uncultured Planctomycetaceae bacterium
GGCATCGGTTCCAAGTGCATTCACCTCGTTATCCCCGGCGTGACCAACACGCCAAGATCATGTTGGCGGAATGTTTCTTCAAGCGTACCGGAAGCCGACAGCAGCATTGCCCGTCGATACCGGGCCGCGATATTCAAAACGCCGCTCTGCGAAGTGAACTCGCGACTGTACGGCAGTGCCGCCCAGTCGGATGCCTCGAACAGGTCTGGAATCTCGGCATCCGGCACATAGCGGTCATCAAATGAAATACTCGCTTCGACACCAGCCTCTCGTGCAATTCTCTTGTACTCGTCGATTCCTCGATGCGGTCCGCCCCCACTTCGACCAACGACCGCGAGATGTACTCGGTCGCGATGATGGCGCATCGCACGAATCAGCAATTCGAGGTTCTTGTCATCACGGATATTCCCAAAGAACAGCGCCAACTGCTTGTTGACGGGCCAGCCGTATTTCGAACGTAGCTCAGTTCGTGGACTTCGTGGGACGCCGTAGTCGTACGGCCCGTGCGGCACGATATGAATTCTTGAACGCTGCACATTGGCGAAGTCAATCAAATCTTCGACCTGTGCCGCGCTGTGGACGAAGAGAGCGTCGGCGCGCCGATAAAACGCCTGAAGCTGTCTGTCCTCGTACCCCCTGTGAATGACTGCCTTCCCGCGTCGCACGTCGTGTGCGGTGGCCACAATCTTCACACCCGTGCGATCCATCAGTCGCCGCCAGAACGGGAACGTCAAGTGGTTGATCACACTCAAGTGCACGACATCCGCCTGAAACTCCCTGACATGCCGTGTCAATCGTGCCGGGTTCAGCACCTGCCCCGCGAGAAACCTTGCCCTTCGCCGCCAAGGTATTCGGTGGCCGATCTCGAACAGATTCGGCCACACCGCGTAGTCCGCCTCTTCACGCCAATGGTAACTTGGAAGGCAGACAAGTTTGGATTCGACCAACTTCGTCGATTCGAAATGCCGCATCAACTCGTGCGTGTATCGCCCGAGCCCGCTTCCGGGAAAGAAGAGATAGACGAGAACTCGAAGCTTGCGCCGTTCCTCGGACGATCGCTCCTGCGATGGCGCGCAGTCTTCGCTTCTCCCTTTTTCGCTCGACAGTAATTCTTGGCTGATTGACATACTTTATTTAAACGGCAGCGACCGTCTTGGGAATGCCCGAGGCCGCGATCTGGTACTCTTCGATCAGCGTCTCGGTATGTAATTCCGTAGCGAACTTCTGTTGTATCAGTTCAATTCCAGAGGCCCCCATCTTCCGATTCTCGGCAGTTGACCCCAAGAGACGTTCAGCGGCCCGCGCAATGCCTGCCGGGTCCTTTGGCGCGACTAACACACCGGTTACCCCGTCATGCAGCCACTCGCGCACGCCGCCGACATCACTTGCGACTACTGGAACACCACATGCCAAGGACTCAAGGCCGACGATGCCCAGCGTCTCATCCCAGATGGAGGGAAAGACCGTTAACGTTGCCTGCCGGTAATGGTCGACGATCTCATCTCGCACCGCCCACGGATGCAGCGACAACCGGTCGCCGCAACCGACAGACTCAGCACAGGATCTTGCATCCGCTTCGGACTCAGGTGTGAAGTTCCCCACCATCCGTCCCTGCACATTGCCTGGCAATCGCCCGAGTGCCTCGATGAAGTATCTCCAACCCTTGTTCTCGCTCATCCTGCCAATAAAGAGCAAACTCGGCTGCTCGGGCAATTCCCTCGGCTCCGGCAAAGGCCGCACCGGACAGAAATAGGGCAAAACTTGGATTTTGGCGGGTTCGAATCCGGCATCCGTCAGTCGACTCGCCGCTCCCGTGCTCGGGGCGATAACTCGCTCAAACCGCGCGTAATTCTGCTGCATCCAACGGACCCGGCTGTATTGTCGCCAGCCGCGGATCGGGTGTGGTGACATGCAACGCTTGGTTGCGGTCATTGCGAAACACATTGGCCCGCATGTCCGCCTGCAGACCTCTTGGGTCCCGCGAAAGTAATAGCTCGAGGCCGGGCATAGATAGCGGTAGTCGTGACACGTGAAAATCGTCGGCGTGCTATCCAGGCACGCCTCAATCGCACCAACGTTCTGAACATTGTGCAGGTGTACAACATCCGGCCGGTTGCGTTGAATGACTCGCCCGACGGCCAGCCTCGCTTCGGCTCGCCGTGAAATGCTGGGAGAACTGAGGGCAGGAATCGGTTCGGCGTGACTCACTAGCGACGAGTCGCCTTCGGCGAATCCTACGATTGCTTCGTGGCCGTACGCCTCCAGTCTTGGAACGATCGATAGAAGGTACGTTTCGATCCCCCCTCGGGAAGCCAGATAGTCATTCAGGTGCAGCACTCTCACTTGGCTACCTTGGTCCTCCGAATCCACAAGCTGGATCCGTCGCCTGGTCTGAAGTATGGGGCGAAGGGTTGCAGCGACTGCGGAAAGGCCATTCCAGCGAAGTGGTTCCAAAGAGCGATCTGAAACTGCGAATTGCACTCAAGGAAGCACCGCAATGCGTATGCTTCATTCCAAGCGCGACCGTCGGTCAACCACGAACGCGGATACTCGAATGGATAACACGTATCGTGAAAGTGGATGTAGACGCCCGAGTTCAGATTCGGAAGCACTTCAAACAGTAAATGGCAGACATCACTTCCATGCTTAAGAACATGAGAGGAGTCAATCAACAGAATGTCGCCATCATCGAGCCGATCAAATACACTTGGATCGACAGACTGTACCGGAATCTGAAGAATGTCAGCAGAACTGTCCGTCTCGGCGACGACTTGCAGTAGACGTTCCGGGTGTGGATCAATGAAGGTGCAGTCAATTTCGTGATTCAGGAATCTCTCCGCCGTGTCGAGGATCAATGCCGAACTATGTCCAGAACCGACCTCAACGACGTTGCGGGGCGACAGATGCCGAAGCATACAAAAGAGTGTGATTGCATCCGGGTCCGTGTAGAAGCCGTTATCTCGGTAGAAGCGGAAATCCGGCGACTGCTGTTGAGGAAAAGCGAATTCGGAAGCATAAGCTGTAAGCTGCTCAAGCAACTCTCGCTGGTGTTCGGACCTGAGATCGATACCTCGAAGCTGGTTCGTTGCTCGACCGAAGTCGTCGACTCCAGTGTGTGCCGCGACTCCATTCTCACGATTTGCCTTTGACGGGATCGGGGAATAGAAGTGTCCCGGAGGATGTCCCTTCCACGCCGTTCGCCACACGATGTTTTGCAGCTTCGGAAAGCGCTCACAAAACGCACGCGTCAGGCGAGTTAGTCGCACGTAGACTTCCACCCGATGCGATTCAAATACGCATGCCACGCCCGTTCATCAGCTCGAGCGGAGACCAAACGCGGAATCTCCGCAACCAAACCAAGGTGGGCTGCCATTTGTACGGTGACCGGC
>CALJUK010000825.1 GCA_937975745.1 uncultured Planctomycetaceae bacterium
GACTTTGCTTGTCGACCACCCCTCCGTAAATGAGGGCACTTGAAGTTGCTGAATCGTGTGGGTGTGCGCCCCACCGTTACCGATCATGACTTTGTCGCGACTGCGGAGATACTTCACGAGTTGCTGCTTCCACTCCTGCTGAAGAAGAATCGTACTGGAATACTTCCCTCCCACGGCATGAGTCTTGGGATTGATATCGAGCGTGCAATTGTCCCAAGCTGTGTGCCAGGCCCACTTGGTTTTCTCCCAAGACCAACCATCCATGTAGAATCCATCGCAGCCTGTCTCATCGAGCATCTCGGTAATCGTCTGCATCAGTGCTTGACCGTAGCTGTTCTCGCGAGTGACGAGGTACACGTAGTACGGGATTCCGTAGTCGAGATGAGTGCCGCTTTCGTCTGTATGCCTGGAATCGGCGTACAGGGCCTGGTGGCCGGGTTCGAGGCAGATTTGCGTGTTGAGGTAAGCGATGGGATTCAGTGATTGATCGATCGCATGTGCCGTCTCAACCGCGTTGGTCCACTCCTCGTTCCACTGAGACGCGAAGAGGATGCCTGTTCCATGGGCCATGGTCCTGTTGCGGTAAGTCGCCTGGCCTGAACACAACCACTGAATGCCGCGACTGGTGATGTGATCCTGCTGCCGATTGACTGGGTCAGTGAATGACAGATCGCTCCAGGACCACGGAAACGTCATGCCGTGAAGCTGGAAGTTGCTGTTCCAATTGCGGCGAATGGCGTTTACGAAGTCCCAGTAATCACCGTCCGGGACGGGATAAATGCTCCACTCAAGTCTGTGAGATCCCCCTGAAGGAATGCCCAGTTTGTGGTCGGCGAGACCGATGATGCCCGGCTCCACGAATGACAGATTATGCACGCGGAAGATGTCATCCTCAGCCACAAGTCCCATGGCGAAATCGTCCCAGACAGCGAGCGCCGTGGGATGCAGCGGCTCGGACACCTGCTGAGTCTCTGCATAGGTGGGGTAGCCTGCGAGGCGCGTCTCTGATGGTACGTCCGGCAGCTGGACGCGGTTTTCGTAGAGCACGCCTACAAGTTGGTCGCCTGTGTTCGCGATCGTATCCGCCACAAGGATGCGATCGTCGTAAATCGTCACTTTTCGGCTCACCGTATAACTCGTGCCCTCCCAAATTGCTTTGGCGCTGTCACCGTGGCCAATCAACTGCCAGTCGCCTCCTGACGACGTGGCCCATCGGCCATCGGGTTCGCTCGTGCGCGAGTTGATAGCGAAACTCCGGCCGGCGACCTCCAGCAGCAGGTTGCCCCGACGGCTGAGCTGAACCTGCATGGCGACGGGAAGCCGTCCCTTGATGAAATATGTCGGTACGGGACCTGTCGGAGCAGGCTGCACTTCCTCAGCATCGGGAGGCGGGAGCGGTTTTCCAACTGTCACATTCACGTCGCGGAACACAAATACTCGATCTGATCCCAGCAACTCGAATTTGACAGTGTTCTTTCCCGGCCTGGCGAACTTCGTGACGTCAAACACGAATCGGTACGGGTCATCTGCGGGCGTACCGTAGGCAACCGGTTCAGTCCGTATTCGATTGGAGAAGTCGGGCGAGAAAAAGACATACCAGTAGCCGCCGTATCCGCCCCACACCCAAAGATAGTTCTGACTGTTGCGTAGTTCGAAGAACGACCGTTTGTTGATCAACTCTGGCAGATCGACAACTTTGTCGTTGACCCAGATCCTGAGTGAATGGTCCAGACCACTGAAGGA
>CALJUK010000826.1 GCA_937975745.1 uncultured Planctomycetaceae bacterium
CTCTTCGGCTGTGTCGAACTTGCGAACGACGATGTGCAGGATTTTCATCTGTCGCAAAGCCCTGTGGCGGACGCCCGGTGGAATCAGAATACAGGTTCCTACTGTCACAGGGAGGATCTGTCCGTCCAGTTCGATGGCGGCATCGGGGGAGCACTCCAGCACGTAGTACGTTTCGGTGTGGCTTTTGTGATAGTGTGTCTGAGCGTCCGTCGAGATTTCCGTGAGATGAATCGTGCCGGGGGACTCCGCCGAATTCGCAAAGGCTCGCCGGGCAATGCCACAAGGGCAGGCAACACCTTCGAGGTCGGCCAACTGGACCAGCTGGTAGCGGGGGGAGGTGGGACTCATGATGGCTTGTCCGCAAGCTCCGAACCGGGGGCAACGGAGATTGGCTCACTATCCTCTCGAGTGAGTCGCGTATCGGCGAGATGCCGTGCGGTTGGCTCGCAGTAGGGACATTCCACACCGTAGATGATTTTCCCGCAGAGGCCGCATTCGTGTGCACCGTAGTAGATTCGGGGAGGAACGGTCAGCCGCTGGTATGTCAGGTAACTGAACCCGATGCCTAAGGCCACGCAGACAACAATACCCTGCGTTCCAAATGCGTAAAGCATGGTGTACATGACCGAGAGGCCGCACAGCCAGTAGACAACGACATCTCGCCACTTGCGGCGGTTGTCTTCGGCCTTCTGCAGTGCGGCGTCAGCTTCCCGTGCGAATCGGGCTCGCAGGACTTCGGTCTTCTCGCGAGCGACCGCCTCCGCTTCGGGCGAGTCGACAGCCAGCAGCAGGCGGTGCACGGTATCGAGCATGCGATACGTGTCGTCGAAATTGAAGCGTTCCTGATGTGCCCAGCGGTTCCGGAAGTCTCTAAGTTCGCTAATCAGGCTTCGTTCTGTCTGCGTCAGGCAATCGCGGAAGACTCGGTTCCACTGATCCCAGGTGACGGTGAGCAGAGCGTGCGAGTCCCACCGGATGACGTCGCTACGGACGACGATTCCCTGTCCCCGATCGGCACGAAAGCTCGATTTGGCCGCTTCGAACCATTCGTCCCCATGTGCGCGTTTCATCTCCTGTTCGACGAACGGGTAAAACCCCCGCGCAAACAGGTCCAACGCCTTCGTGATGTGCTGCGAATTGATCGACACTACAGAATCCATCGCGAACTGCCCGCGGCAAAAGAGCGTTCGATCGACACGACCGGTCCGGGCGCCCGTCGTACTTTCCCACGCCACCTCCATCGAGCGACACGATACGTCGAATGACACGACGAATTGGGAGCCGATCAGAGCCGTCGGCGAAGCCGTTCGCAGGTCAACACCACTCTTCCCAGACAAACGGTTCGGAGGTGGGCACACCCCGGACTAGTGAACCACACAGATCCGATCCTAACCTGATGGAGAGGGGTGGATCAATTACACATCCGCGGAAATCATCGTTTTCGACCCGAACGGGCGGTCCATTCAGCAGAATTCTAGGGCTGAGGAGCCGAGGGCGGTGTGGGCTGTTTGAATTCGAGCACACGGGCGTTGCCGCCGCCGCGGATCAATTCTGGTGGCGGGCTGTTTGAGTTGCTGCCCGATGTCGAGGCCGCGGAAACCATTTGCTTGCGTTCGAACTGCAATGTGGCTAACTGTTCCAGATGTCCCAGAGAGATGACGTACGCGGCGTCGGCTGCTCCGCGGCCGCGCAGATCGATTCCGTCTTCCAGGAGAGAAGCGACCACGGCGAAGTCTTCCCGGCGCTGATTGATCTGCTCATCCGAGACGTCGTAATCAGCGGAGCGGAGGCTTTCTGACGAGCGGTACTCAAGGTTCCACGCCCGAGCCACGTCGCCCAGGCTCGCGGTCCCTTCCCCGTAGTACTCCAGACGTGCTTCCAGCGCCCGCCGGGCGGCATTGTCGGCAGCCTGGAATGCCGTTGCTGCCAGTTCTGATTGTCCGGCTGCCTGGGCCAAGAGGCCA
>CALJUK010000827.1 GCA_937975745.1 uncultured Planctomycetaceae bacterium
CTACGAACCAGGCAGGTTACGCCGCCGGAACCCGTTACAGTAAAATGCAGCGCGCTCTAGGCCGCGACCACGACACCACAGTGGTTTTCTAAAACGCAATCCGCCGAGCGTGACTTGTGCGCGCTCGGCGGCTGTCTTACCTAATCAGGAGCCCCCATGCACAGTTGCGTCGCAGCGCGTTCCGCGTTGATCCTCTCGTTGGTTCTTTTCTCGGGCTGTGGTGGAGGGGACACGTCACCCACCTTCGTCGACAACCTGGTTCCGGTGACCGGTTCCGTCACTGTTGATGGCGAGAAACTCGCCGGAGTGGACGTTACGCTCTCTCCGTCCGAAGGGGAATCGGGGCAGATTGCCCTCGGGAAAACGGATGCCGACGGAAACTTCACCTTGTACACGCCACCCGGTGGTCCAAATGTTCGGCTGGAATATTTTCCCGGTGTTGTGCCCGGCGCTTACAAGGTGACGTTCAGTCGATTCGTGCTACCGGACGGAACGCCCTGGGATTCGCGGAATTCCACCGAAGGCCCAATGAATGTCGGCGCCACAGAGACAATGCCTCCGCAACTCACCAACCCGCATACAACGCCACACACAGTGGTCATTGTTGCAAGCGGAGACAATGCCGCCGACTTCCAGATCGTGACAAAACGATAGCCTGGCAGTCTGGCTATTCCGGTCCGTGATTGCGTCGGGTGCGCTCACCGCGTCAAAGGGCACGGCGGGGGAGCGAAGAGCGGGTGTGGAATGCGCCGCGTGAAAGTTCTTTCTTTCCACACGCAATCCGATCCCGTCGGTCACGGGCAAGTGCTGGCATCATTCGGTCATGACGGGTATCCTCAGCGAGGCGGCAGTTCTGCCGCCCTGGAGTGAAGTCCAGACCAATCCATTGAACCATCGCGAGGACAGTTTCATGAAACTCTCAGTGCGCATTCTGGCGCATGTTGTTGTCGGTGCTCTACTCGCCTCACATCAATCGACTGCTGCGGAAAAGAAGCCGGCAGAAAACCCGGAAAAGCAGATTTCCGCCAAGGGCAAGACGCCCGACTACCCCCGCGAAAACCTCAGCCCGTCGTACGAAGTCGACCCGGCCTGGCCCCAGAAGCCGAAGGGTTACGAATGGGCCGCAATGCCTGGCATTGCTGTCGACAAGCAGGACCAGGTCTGGATTTTTACCCGTTCTCAGCCTCCCATTCAGGTTTACACGACCGCAGGCAAACTGGTTCGAGCCTGGGGAAGCGACACCATCGAGACAGCGCACCATATCAAGATCGATCGCGACGGAAATGTCTGGGTGGCCGACATCGGGTTGCACATCGTTCGCAAGTTGACTCCACTTGGCGAAATTCTGCTGACGATTGGGACACCGGGCGAACCGGGCGAGGACGAGACACATCTCGACAAACCAACCGACATGGCGATCTCCCCCACCGGTGACGTGTTCGTCTCGGACGGATATGGCAATAACCGGGTCGTCCACTTCGATCCAACGGGTCGGTTCGTTCGGGCCTGGGGCAGTCTGGGAACCGGTCCGGAGCAGTTCAGCCTGCCGCACGCAATCGCCATGGACTCTGCGGGGCGGCTGTACGTCGCCGACCGCAACAATGTGCGGGTGCAGGTCTACAGTCAGCAGGGAAAGCTGCTCGATAGTTGGAGCAATGTGATTGTCCCCTGGGGCTTCTGGGTCAGCGACAAGGATGATATCTGGGTCTGTGGCGGCTCACCGATGCCCTGGGTGGAAGATGCCAAGTATCCCGGGGCGCCGTTGAATTGCCCACCGAAAGATCAGTTGCTGATTCGGTTCGACACGAACGGTCGCGCTCGCCAGTTGTGGACCATTCCCAAAGGCGACGATGGGAACGAGCAGCCGGGCGATGTGAATTGGATCCACGCGCTCGCGTTGGATTCCCACGGAAACATTTATGTCGGGGACATCATCGGCGAACGAGCTCAGAAGTTTGTCCGCCGAGACTAGAACCAGTTTCAAAACCGGTTGGTGGCGAGTCTTCGGCCAGCATTCAC
>CALJUK010000828.1 GCA_937975745.1 uncultured Planctomycetaceae bacterium
TCGGCACGGGATACAACCGAAGTGTCGGCTCGTCGTTCCAGGGCTGGTTGGACAACATTGCGCTGTATCGCGAAGACCTCCCCGCCGAAACTATCGCCACCCGTTACGAACACGTCCCTCCTCCGCCACCGGTGACACGCGACATGATCCCGGCGGACCGTGTGCTGGTGCAGGTCAGTGAAGAGGGTGTCCCCGAATCGAACAGTTGGCCAGAGGAACCGGTCGTTACCGAGACCTATCACGAAGACGTGTTCGGTCTGTTCGAACTGCCACAGAAGTACGTCTCCACGGGAGTGCGCGGCGATCGGGCCAATCCATCGCATGTTCGCGCTTCGGCCGTTGTAACGCTCCCGGCAGGTAAACATCGACTGCTGCTGCGTGGGCGAGGTGTCTGTCGGTTGATGATTGACGGTAAGCCGGTCTTGGAGACATCTCCTCGTCCGAACGATCCGGCCGGGCATCAACCGCTGGCCGATCAGGACAAGTATCTCGATCTCGGCCCGGACTTCCGCTTTGCTCCTCCCGGCAATCGTGACGCCTGGTGCGAATTCGCGACACCGGGAGGCGAACACTTTGTCATTCTGGAAACACTGGTGGGTGGCATCACCGGAAAGAACAAGTTTCGCCCCGAACTGGGCGAAACCGTCGTCGCCGTTTCGCTCCAGGGGAACGAATCCTGGTCGCTGCTCTCACCCGGGAAACGGAATGTCGCCTATACCGATGCTGGCTGGGAAGCCTACGAAGCTGAACGCCGGTCGTGGTTGGCCGATGTGAACGCGAAATCTCGTGCCGACTGCCGCGCGGCCCACAGCGACTACTGGAATAAACGCCGTACGGCTGCAGCCGACTGGCTGGGCAAGATTGATCACGTCCTTGTTCCTGACCTGCCGGATGGCTATCCCGCACACAACGCGATTGACCATTTCATCGCGAAGCGGATTGCAGCAGTCGCCCACACGGCAGCCCAAAGCGAGCAGGGAACCGTCGACTATTTCAGAGATGTCCGTCCGCTGCTCGAAAAACGGTGCTACGACTGCCATCAGGGTGGGAAAGCCCAGGGAGGGCTTCGGATTGACGACCATGCCTCTGCCCTGAAGGGGGGGGATTCGGAAGAACCGGCCATCGTGCCGGGAGAGATCGACAAGAGCAACCTGATCAATCGCGTTTCGTCCAAAGAGGAAGGCGACAGAATGCCTCCCAAGGGAAAGCCCCTGTCCAAAGACGAGATCGCACTCCTCGAACGCTGGATTGCGAACGGTGCCGCCTGGCCTCAGTTTGACGTGAAAAATTTTAAACCGACACCATTGGCCGACGATCTGACTTTTCTCCGCCGTGTGACACTCGACACCGTGGGTGTGCCGCC
>CALJUK010000829.1 GCA_937975745.1 uncultured Planctomycetaceae bacterium
GCCCCCAACCCCAAGACCAAACCTGCATACACCGGAGCCGGCTTCAACAACGGCCCGCTCACGTCGTATCACGAAGGGGGAGTCCATGCCCTTCTGGCTGACGGAGCTGTCCGCTTCATTTCCGAGAACATCAACTTGACGACGCTCCTGCAGCTCGGTGCCATGAATGACGGTGAGGTTGTCGGCGAGTTCTAACCCGCCGGCACAGTGCTCGCCGTGAACAACAAGAATGTGTCTTTTCTGTCAATCAATTCAACAGCCGATGTCTGCCCTCGTGGACATCGGCTGTTGTTCCGTAACTCAAATATCCGGAAACGTCTATGTCCCTGCTACAGGCCTCCCGCATCCGATCGTCGGCTGCCACTGTCGCTTTCTGCCTCACACTTCTGTCGTTAGCTGGCTGCAGCGGAGGTTCCGAGGAACGTGAGTTCGCAACCGTCTCAGGGACGATTACTGTCGCGGGGCAACCGCTGAAGTCCGGCCGAGTCAACTTTCACTCCGATGTTGTGGGAGCCGGCGCTGTCGCCGATCTGGATGAAGACGGGATGTACAAGATCGATGGGGAACTTCCCGTAGGGCCTTACGCCGTCTATCTCACCGGTCAGGAGCTGACCGGCCAGACGAACGACCAAGGGGTCTTTCAACCTCTCACAATCGTTCCGCTGGAGGGTGTCGACGAGAAGTACCAGGCGGCCACATCGACCGATTTGACGGCCGATCTGAAAGTGGGCCGCAACACCGTCGACTTCGCCCTCGAGTAGCCGGTGGACGGTTGCGGTCGGCTGCGAACCTTCGCATACTTTGCACTGTCGCCTCTTCAAACCTGAATTCGATACAGCTGAGAATGAGGCTGCGGCTCATTGGCCGTTCCGATTTCCGTTTGCAGCGCGCGAACTCCGAATCGACGCCATCCAGCCTGGTTCCGTATCCCGTTTCCGCAATCCTCCCGCCCCAGGAGACTCCCGTGGCTGCCTCACTCAGTCAGTTTGCTTCTTCGCTCAGCGTCGAGACCGCTTTTACCGTTCTGGCCGTTGCCAAGTCACTCAAGGCCGCCGGTAAAGACGTAGTGGAGTTGGAGATTGGCGACAGCCCGTTCAACAGCACGGCGTCTGCCAAACAGGCCGGAATTCAGGCCATCGAGCAGAATCAGTCTCACTACTGCGCTTCTCCGGGCATTCCCGAGGCACGTCAAGCGGCTGCCGACTTCGTGAAGAGCGAGTTCGGCATTCCAGCCGGTCCAGAGAACGTGGTGATGGGCCCCGGTGCGAAAGTCTTCGAGCAGTTTTTCTGCGAAGCCTTCCTGAACCCGGGTGATTCGGTGCTGGTCTTCAGTCCGTACTTTCCCACCTACGTGCCGAACATTCGCCGCCGCAACGCGAACATTGTGTACTCCGCACTCAAGCAATCCAACGAGTTCCGCCCGTCGCTGGACGACATCGAACGCTTCCTGGGCGAAGCCGATTCGCCCAAAGCAATCTTCCTGAACTCGCCCCACAACCCGACCGGGGGAGTGACCACCGAAGAAGATCTGCAGAACTTGGCGGACCTGATTCGGGGCAAGGACATTGCGGTCTTCAGTGACGAGCCTTACTGCCACATGATCTGGAAGGGGAAGCATCACTCGCTTCTCGCCCAGCCGGGCATGATGGACCAGGCGGTTGCGGCGTACACCTTCAGCAAGTCGTACAGCATGAGCGGTTGGCGACTGGGCTTTGCCATTTCGTCCAAGGAGACGACCGACGCGATCAGCAAGATGATCAACACTACGCTTTCCTGCACTCCGCCGGTTGTCCAACTGGCCGGTGCGGCCGCCCTGCGGAACGACTCGGCCGAGCGCGATGACGTCATGCTGAAGGTCCGCGGGAAGGTCGTGCTGTTGACAGCGGGGCCCAATCGGGTCGAAGGGTTCCACACCATCGACCCGACGGCCACGTTCTACGTGTTTCCCAACGTCGCTGCCGTCTGCAATCAACTCGGGATCACCAGCCACGGGCTGGCACTCTACCTGCTGGAAGGTGCTGACGACAACTTCGGGATCGCCTGCTTGGGTGGCGAGTGCTTCGGTGAGGCGGGGCAGGGCTTCTTGCGATTCAGTTGTGCCGAACCGAACGATCGGCTGCAGCAGGCGTTGGACTTCATTCCGGTCGCCTTGTCGCGGACGGGCCGCATCGCAGCGTACCTGGAAGCCCATCCCAAGTTTCGATTGCAGAAGCCCTACACTCTCGAAGGCTAGTGCCTTGTCAGGCCTCAAACTTCGGGTTCAACAGCTTGGCCCGCGGCTGGTTGGCCGCTCCATTCTCGTTTCTCGACCCGAATCTCAAGGTTTGACACAACACGAGTGCCTTGTCAGGCCTCAAACTTCGGGTTCAACAGCTTGGCCCGCGGCTCGTTGGCCGCTCCATTCTCGTTTCTCGACCCGAATCTCAAGGTTTGACACAACACGAGTCCGCATTGCGTTGGGAGCGGCGGGGATCAACTCCGCCGCTCAGAATCAGGCAGATGCCGCCGCCAGAAGCCGATATTTGTAGGCGCAGCGCGCCTGGACTTCGGACGGCAAGGTTTGCAGCCCGACGG
>CALJUK010000830.1 GCA_937975745.1 uncultured Planctomycetaceae bacterium
TGCAAATGCCATCGGAGTTTCCATTGCAACTGCCGAAAGATATTTGACTTACGCCAGAGCTTGGCTGTTCGCCGAGCTCCGCCGCGACGCCGAGCGCTAATTTATTCCAGACACCGGCGCCTTTTCGTGAGGGATTCCGAGCACCATTGTCGCATGTATGCGACGGAAAGGTCTTGGGCGATGATTGCCGGTTCAGACAGACTGATCGAGCTGTTCTTCGGGGCTCTCGAGTTGCGATCGGATTCCGAGCGGGCACAGTTTCTCAGCGAAGCCTGCAGTGGAGACGAACGACTCAGAAGGCGTGTCGAGGAACTGCTGCGCGCCCACGACGATGCCGGCAATTTCATCCTGGAGCCGCACCCTGCCGTCGGCGGCGGCCTGCAGGCCGCCGCGGCGCTCGATGACATTGGCACGCGCATCGGTCACTACCGTCTGGTCCGCCGGCTCGGCAACGGCGGGATGGGGAGCGTCTACGAAGCGGAACAAACGTCGCCGGTCCGCAGACATGTCGCGCTAAAACTCATTATCCCCGGCATGGACACCCGGGAAGTGCTCGGCCGGTTCGAGGCGGAACGGCAGACCTTGGCCCTGATGGACCATCCGCACATCGCTCGCGTGCTGGATGCCGGCGCCACCGAGGGGGGCCGGCCCTACTTCGTGATGGAACTCGTCAACGGACCGCCGCTCACCGAGTACTGCGACCACCGCCAACTGGGGATTCGCGCCCGCCTGAAGCTGTTCGTTCAAGTCTGTCGGGCGGTCCAGCATGCCCACCAGAAAGGGATCCTCCACCGCGACATCAAACCGACCAACATCCTGGTGGTCGAGCAGGACGGCGAGCCGGTCCCCAAAGTTATCGATTTCGGGATTGCGAAGGCCCTTCATCACCAGTTGACGGACAACACCATGCTCACGCGGCCGGCGCAGCTGGTCGGCACGCCGATGTACATGAGCCCCGAGCAGGCGGATCCGGCGATCAGCGACGTCGACACCCGCACGGACGTCTATTCGCTCGGGGTTGTCCTCTACGAACTGCTGGCCGGAACGACTCCCTTTGACCGCGACCGTATCCGGCGGGCCAACCCGGACGAACTCCGACGGATCATCAGCGATGAGGATCCCAACCGGCCAAGCGTGCGGGTGACTCAACTGGGCGAGAATTCGTCCACGACGTGCGCGGCGCGCAAGTGCGATCCGCAGCAGCTCCGGTCCCTCCTGCGCGGAGAACTCGACTGGATCGTCATGAAAGCGTTGGAGAAGGACCGCACACGCCGCTACGAATCCGTGAGTGCGCTGGCCGCCGACATCGAGCGCTACCTGGCGGACGAACCAGTCCTGGCCTGCCCCCCAGCGCGAACATATCTGCTTCGAAAATCCGCCCGTCGGCACCGAACGCTGCTGACCACGATGCTTCTGGTCTCAGCCGCATTGTGCATCGGGACGGCGGTCGCAATCTGGCAGGCGTGCCGGGCTTCTGCCGCCGAGCACGTCGCGCAGACAGAGCGCGACCGGGCCCTCAGGTCGGAGCGGTCCGCCGAACGGGAACGTGACCGCGCCCTGCAGTCCGAAATGGGAACCCGACGCATGCTGTA
>CALJUK010000831.1 GCA_937975745.1 uncultured Planctomycetaceae bacterium
GATGCAAAGTGAAGGTTCCGTCCAGATTTTTCCACACGTACCGAGCGTTAGTAGCGAGTGGTCCCACGTCCTATTGACGGTCAAGAATTGTTTCAAAGTCCTCCGGGCGAATTCGCGGGCGGGCACTTCGGACCATTCGAAATCCGACGCCGGGCTCGACAAGTTCGTATTTCAGCAATTCCCGCTGACGAGGATTGCGTGTTTCGATCGTCACACGTGGGTCACCCTCGATGACCTCGCGGGAACCACCCCGAACGACGGGCATGGGCTGGGCCAGTCGAGGCAGGGGGCCGAATGTCATGGTCCACTCGGCCACGTTGGAACACAGGCCATAAACGGGCGGTTGTTCCGCCAGGAGAAGACAGTCGAACGACGGATCTTCCGCCGCCGGGCCGAATCGCTCGATCTCTGCACCACTCGCGGGCATCTCGTCTCCCCATGGATACAGAGATTCTCCCCGGTTTGTTGCCGCAAATTGGAACTCGGCCGAAGTGGGGAGCCGCCTGCCACGTCGCTCGGCCAGAATCATGGCGTAAGACCATGAAACGCGCAGCGGAGCGTCGTCTGTCAGTCCCAGTTCGTCGATGATTGCGAGGCTGCGGAGTTCGTGGAAACCCTTCTCATCGACCAGCCGTTTGAAGTCGGCATGGGTGTATTCGCGCGTGTCGATGTAGAAGTCGGGTATCCGGCGGTCATGTGGTGATGCGAACGGATCATTGTCCGTCTCAAGATGGTATCGCGGAATACCCCTGACGAGAGCCATGCCGTCGGTCACGTTGAGCTTGGGGATTCGGACCATGGGGAGCTTGATCTCGCCGTCATCCAGCACACTGAAGAGGGCGAAGCCAGCTGCATATGGGACGCTGCGGCCAGTTCGCACACTCTCGGCTTCGTTGTGCGTCGGAACGTGTCGGAACACTTCGTGAAACCTGCCGTCATCGAGGTAGGCCACGACGAGGTAATCGGCTGGTGGAAGATTGACGACCGCGGGCGTTTGCGAATGTGGGTCGATGAGTCCTGACGGTATCGGTTCGTGGCTGGTTTCATCCAACGGCACGAAGACGAGTTTGGCTCCGGGTGGTTCCGATGTGATTGAGACACGCATCAGATCTGGATTGACCGTCTGACTGGGCACCGCGAAGACAGCGAACAACAACCCGGCCATCACGACCGACATTCCGCCGGAGATGGCAGCACTGCGATTGCGGCGGACGCGGCGGTAGCCACGTTGCAACAGACTAATTGGCCGGGCTTTGACAGGCTTGCCGGCCAGAAAGTTTT
>CALJUK010000832.1 GCA_937975745.1 uncultured Planctomycetaceae bacterium
ACAGCGCTTCGGCGATTGCAAAGACTGTCGGCGAGCAATTTACTCAGCATTCGCTCCGTTCTCGCGAAGCCCCTTCCGCGACTCGAAGCTCCACTCATCAGGTGGCGGCCGAGAGACCCGCGTCCCCGTTTTGGCTCGATCGCGTGGCAACTCCAGGCGCGTTGGGATTCACCACTGGCGTCCACCACGATCTGCTTCGCCACAACGACTCCAGCTAGGCGTCTTGGTGGACTCAACCGAGAGCTCCTCAACCCACTCCAAGTAACCCACGACCTCGGCACGGCGGAAGTCTACTTGAAGTTCCGGGAAGCGGAACCTGAGCAAGCCCGGCGGTGGGTCGGCGAGGACGCGTTGCGTGTCGTGAAAGGCAAGAAGGTCCCGGACGCTTTGATCGAACGTGCTGACCGGCGGGGCTTTGAAAGGGCAATCGAGTTCGGCGGCGCATACGACCGCCGACGATTGCAGTCCTTTCACCAGTACTGCAGGCGAGAGGCCCTTCGGTACGAAATCTGGTGAGATATGCGACGGCGCAACCGACAACCGAGGCCGACCGGTGACCGCGACTGGGACATCCTGGAACACGTCATGCGCTATTGCATGACGACTCGGGATGCCTTGCACCGGACCTTCTTCGAGGATAGCAAGCCCAATGCAGTGTCGAAGGTCACCAGCCGACTCGAAGATGCCGGATTTCTGAAGTCGTACGATTTCGAGGGAGCGCGTCGCTCGGGTGCGCCGCGAAAATACTTCGTCCTTGGTCTCGAAGGTGTCTGCGCCTTTGGAGTGAACAGCAGGCGGAGCAAGCCAATTGGCAAGCAGGCCATCGTTGATGACTACGGTGCGTTGGCTTACTGCTGCCTCGGAAAGAAGCCACGCGAACGACTCACTGTGAGCGAACTGCAGCGGTATGATTCGGGGCTGGTGAAGGGGAAGCTGGCAACCGGCCCCTACTACCGAGAACTGACCGCCAAGTCTGACTCGTTGGTCTTCATTCGCGTCGATTACGGCTCGACGATCGATAACCTCATGCGGAAGTGTGAAGATGATATCCGCAAGCGCATGGAAGTGCCGGCATTCCGACAACTGATCACCGATGGTCAGTTTCAGATTGCCATTGCCACGACAGATCGGCTCAACGGTCAGCGGGCGGACAGAATCCGTGAAGCGATCCTGCGACGGTCCTGGCCCATTCGGTTTCAAGTCGAAGGCGTCACTGGCCTGTTCGAACTCTGGTGAGTCCCGAGGCGATTGAGTTCGTCATTACCCCCGAACGCTCTCTGCCCGCCCGCACCAAGCCTTTCTGGCATTGGACTGTGTCCATTTCGACATCCCGTCCGGGAGCACGCCAGTCACTCCAGGCAAAATGCTTCATTCGCGTGGCGCGGCGATCATCCTCTTCCAGACACACTCGTGTCTGATGTCTGAATCCGGGCAATAAGTCGGATTCGAGTTCACTGTGCGCGCATTTGCGGAAGAGGAACGTATCCATGCAGGTTCCCGACTGGTGGCCCGAATTTCTGACCCTGCGACCCAAGAGCGACTACCAGTCGCGTGAGAACCCCCTTCAATCTGGGCGCATTCCCCCCGCCGAGTTTCCGGCTGAACTCGATCTCCCCACGCAGAACAAATCGCCCGAGGAGAATCGCAAATACATTCGCCGCTTCTTCCGAATCGCCATGATTCTCGGGGCGGCGATCGGGATGTTCGAGTCATTTCTGACGACTCGATTGGCTCCATCCGTTGGTGAGCACCTTCTCTTCCTGAGCGCCCTGGGCGTCTTCCTCTACTACGACCTGATGGCTTTGCGACGACACTGGGTCATGTTCGCGAGTTTGATGTTTGGCTATGTCGTGTTTCTGATCGCAGTCACCTGCGCTGCGGTCAACTTCCTCACGACACCGTTTCTCTTTCTCGTCGCCACGATCGCCGTCATTCGTCTTGCAGACCGTATGACGGAGCTCAACCTGTACCTGGCGACGACCGCACCGACACCCAAAGCAGAGGCCCAATTCCAACGTGGGTCTTGGAACTGGCCACGACTCATCTTCCCATTCGTTCGCTGCCCCTACGGGCTGGAATTCTATGGCGTCTCTGTGGCCATCGCCCTGCTGCCAGCGGTTTTGCTGTTCTTGTATCGACCCTATTCCATAATCTTTCCCGGCTTGTTGGCCATTCTGTTCACCGTCTTTGCGGTCGTTAGCCTCTCGCTGCTTCTGGAATTGATCGCGGCCGTGTGGAGCAGGCGGCACGTGTTGTTGTTCCCCGATCTCCGTCACGGCCTCCGCTCAGTGATCTCGGTCTGGCTGACCTATGACCGTCAAGACACGCGCGCACCAGGCGTGCTCAAGAGTCCCGTGGGCGGACACAAACAGCGCTGGCGAATGAGTCTGGCATGCCTGGTGCTGCTGGCCGTTGCAATCGCCCAGTCCACGGGCTGGTGGAGGGCCATACTCGTTAAGTGGGACCTGGACAAGACCGCCCCGGAGGCCCTCGTCTATCTCAACGATCGACCAGTCTACGGCTTCGATTCGCCTGCTCCAACGTTCGCAGACTCGACTGAGCGGTCTGGACTCTTCACGGAATCAACTTTGTCGAACGAGACCATCTTCGACGAGTCGGAAGCTGAATCGAGCATCTTTGCCGAACCCGACAACGGAGTCGTTGAAGTTGAGAAGGAATCTCCGACGACAGACCACGATCCAGCCGCAGTCGCAACGAACGGGCCGCCCGCTCCGTCGTTCGGCTTCCCCACGACGACAGGCTCCTACATCAAAGACCAGAAGGCGTTGCAGCAAAACATGGCTCTGCTGTTCTTGGGCACGCTGCATTCCAAGCTGATCTGGTACTACCCGGTCATCGCCACCGCGTTCGTCCCGGCATTGCTGTTCCGGTTGTACGTGTTTGCCGTCGCCGCCCGGTTCGCCTGCCTGCGGCTCCGGGAAGCTCCCCTGACGTCGGACCCCGCATGCCTTTCCACCGAGCGGGACTGGGACGGAATCGTCGCTCGGCTCCGAGCATCTGAGAACGAGCACGAATGCCAGAGCCTGTTTCTCGGCGTGAACGCCTACGACCACACACCGGTCGTGGTGCCCGTCAAAGTTTTCGAAGAGCACGCCCACATGCTTGGCGACTCGGGGTCGGGAAAGACAGCTCTCGGGTTGGCGCCGCTGATGTCGCAACTGATTCGCTTCGGCGAGTACTCGATCGTTGTGATCGACCTCAAAGGCGACGAGATGTCCCTGTTTGAGAATGCTCGGTTCGAGACTGAGAAAACCGAAGAACGGATGCGAAAAGCGGATCGCGAGGCGGGGAATCCTCCTCGAAACTATCGGTTTCGATGGTTCACGAGCGAAT
>CALJUK010000833.1 GCA_937975745.1 uncultured Planctomycetaceae bacterium
GCCGGCACGCGCTGGTTGCCGCACTGACCGCTGCCGTCAGCAAAGACCTGATTGCCCGTGGTGTGAACGCCTCGGACGCAGTCCGAACGGCGGCCAAGGTCGTCGGAGGCGGTGGCGGCGGGCGGCCCGACCTGGCCGAAGCAGGCGGCAAGAACCCCGAAAAACTGACTGAAGCACTCGCAGCCGGCGCAGACTACTACCGCAGCCAACTGTCATAGCAGCCAACGCTCAAACCCGCGGCGCAACCGTCAGGCCAAGCCGCGACGTTGGAGTTCTGCCATCACGCTCTGCACAATGGTCGAGACTTCGGCTGGCTCGATCGCTTCCCCGCTACCGACCGGACAACCACCGATCGGCTGATCGGTGAAGCCGTGCTCAGACAGCATGCATTGCAACGTCTGGCTGAGAGTCTGCAGGTCGGTCCGTTGTTCGGGCGATTGCAGCAACCGGCCAGTCCCCATCTTGAAGCCGCGCAAGCCGACCGCCGCACGGAACCCTTCGGGAGACTCGGCCGAGTAGATCATCGTGTCGAACAACGTGACCAGGGCATATTGCAGCTGGCGCGCCGCGTCGAGTTTTCCGGACAGCGTCAGGTCATACAGCCGCCGCGTCATTTCGGGCACAACGCCGGACGTGGCATTCGTGCCGCCGTCACAACCAACCAGTAGCATCGGCATCAAAGCCGCATCCCACCCGGTCAGAAAAGCGAATTCGGGACGATTAGGCCGAACCGCCTGAATCATGCGGATCATGTGCGGGATGTCGCCCGACGAATCCTTGATGGCGACTACCCGTTCACACTCTTCCGAGAGTCGCTGCACCGTGGGAACGTCGATCGGGCTGGCAAACATGGGAATGTTATACAAAGTCACGTCGATCGGCGTGTTGCGACCAATCTCGCGGAAGTAGGCGTAGACCGACGCCGGACTGAGCTTGTAATAAAACGGGGCCACAATCGCGACGGCCCGGACACCCAGCTCGTGATAGTACTCGCACGCTTTGATTGTTTCGCGGGCGTTGGCTTCGGCAGCACCGGCCAGAATGGGAACCCGGCCGCGCGTCTCGTCGGCGATAATCGCCACGATGCGGCGCCGTTCTTCCGGCGTAAACCGTGTGAACTCTCCGGTCGAACCGTTCGGGTACAGCCCGTGGACGCCCCGTTCGATCAACCAGGAGATGTACCGCCGCAATTCAGGTTCGTTGATGTCCCCTGCCGAGTCGAAAGGGACCAGGTTGGGGGTGAAAATCCCTTGCAATCGTGACGAAGAACTCATCGGAAGCAGCCGTCCTGAGGGGGTAGAAACGGATGGTTTTCGCGAAGGCATTCCATAAGCCTGCATTTGCTATCAGCATAGCACGCCCGCTGGAAGTTTGGCGAACGTGGGGAGACTTTTTCGGCGGAGTTTTGGCCGCAGTGTTGCGACTCTCCCGGCTGGAGGGGACTCCCGGCGGATTAATCCGCAGAATCCAACTCTCCACCACCTCCTGCGGCCGAGCCAGTCACAGTTGCCGACAGAGTCGCCAAGGGGAGCGGTCGACCAATTGTGCGAATGATCAGACATAGGCAACCGAATCCGACCGGCAGCAGCCACCACCCCGAAACTCCGAAACCGGCCGGCAGATAACCCACCAGCAGCGAGACTGTCCCAACTGTCAATGCGTAGGGGAATTGCGTCTCCACATGGTTGAGGTGGTCGCACGACGAGGCAGCCGACGAGAGAATCGTCGTGTCGGAAATCGGCGAGCAATGATCGCCAAAAATCGCCCCGGCCAGGATCGCTCCGATGGTCGCCACCAGCAAGTGGTCGTTCCCCGCGGGAACAGCCCCCTCCTGTTGCAACAACTGGAAGGTGATGGGGATTGCCAAAGGCATTAGGAGGCCCATCGTTGACCAGGAACTCCCCGTCGCGAAAGAGATCAGGCCCGCCAGCACGAAACTGACGGCAGGCATCCAGGCAGCCGAAAGTCCACCCTGTAGAGATGTGACCAGATAGCCCGCCGTATTCAAATGATCGGGATCGCACTGGGTCGCGACGGCCCATGCGAGCACCAGAACCAGTACCGCGACCAGCATCCGCTGCAAGCCCTTCACCCAGGCATTCACACTCGAAGTCAGATCAAGCGCCCCAGTCAGTCGTGCCAGCAGGATGGCGATTACGGACGCGACAAACGACGCCAGCAAGAGCACCCGGTTTCCCTCGGCGGCCGCCAGGATTTCCGTCCAACTCGCTGACTCAGCCACATCAGCCGAGAGTTGCCTTACCCCGGTCCAGTACAGGCCTGCGATGACAGAGGCAATCAACACAACCAACGGAACCAACGCGTTTCGCAGCCGAGGCCGTCCCGAGATGGCAGCCACAGCCAGGCCGTCTTCGTCAACGTCATCCCGCCCGGCTTCTCCGCCCCGATGTTCCGTGGACTCCATCTCCAAACCCGCAGAATCCTCAAGTGCCCGTCTTTCGGCCCGCCACATCGGCCCGAAATCTCGTTCCTGCCAGGCAACCATCCACAGAAATGCCAGCAGATAGATGGGGTAGAAGCGGTAGAGAATACTTTCGAGAAAGACACCATACGCATCCCCCTCCAGGCCCAGTCGGTCGTAGCTGTCAGCGATGTACCCAATCTCGACACCGACCCAAGTCGAGATGATGGCCAAACCCGCCACGGGTGCGGCCGTCGAATCGACCAAAAATGCGAGTTTCTCCCGCGAAATCCGCAGCCGGTCGGTCACGGGACGCATCGAGGTCCCCACCAGTAGTGTGTTGGCGTAGTCGTCAAAAAAGATGACCAGCCCCAACAATGACGTCAGCATCTGCCCGCGCGAGCGACTACCTGCAACCAGCGGAGTCAGCCGTGCGACCAACGCGGTTGTCCCGCCACTGGCCGACATCACACCAACCATTCCACCCAGAAACAACGTGAACAGGATGATCGTCAGGTGTGCCAGGCCAGGATCACCGGGTGTGGCAATCTCGGCCGGAAGGTGCGTGTCGACTGTC
>CALJUK010000834.1 GCA_937975745.1 uncultured Planctomycetaceae bacterium
CCGCCACAACGGCAGGAGTTGACCGGACCGAACGTGACAGTTTCGTCCCGGCCAATAGAATCAGCGAACACTTGCAGGCCAAAAGCCGATCGGCTGATTGGGAAGGCTAGTCTCGCCCGGTGAACTTCCTTTGTGCCAGCACCGGAATCGGACTGGACAACAAAGGAGGGGCTGGGTGACGACGCCTTACAAGCGTAAAATTGAATAGGGAATATGGAGTTGACTGACTGAATGGATTCACCATCCCGCATTCTCTGAGTTGACAGCAGTCGATGGATGTGTGCCATGAAATGGTCTCAATTGATTAAGGGCGAAAAGTCGGGCAGTATTCGAGGGCTCGGACAGGCGGTCGTTTTGTTTGGGACCGCAGCAGTCGGTTTGCTCTGGGTGGCCCTGAACCGCAACGAGAACTCGATTCAAGCCACGCCAGAGATGGCGATTGTTCGGCCGCAATTGGACGATCCGACACCCGAGATCACCCCGTCGTCCCAGGATTCCGCGAACGAAGACCAGTTGGCCACGCGATCCGAAGCAGCTCTTCCGGGAGCGACAGTAACCAACGTGACTCCGTCCGTTGCAGCCAGTCCGCCCACCCTACCGATCGATTCTCCGCGCGTCGGTCGAGCGGCGATCGACGGAAATTTGGCCCTCCTGCAACGGGGAATCGCATTTTTGCAGCAGTCCGGCGGTTATACGGCCCAGTTCACAATGCAGGAGGTCGTTTCCGGCAGACTGCAGGCGCCCGTCGAAATGCTGGTCAAAGTGCGGCATCAGCCGTTCAGCGTCTACATGAACTGGAAGACCAGCGACCCGGGTAAAGAGACCATTTACGTTGCCGGCAAAAACGACGGTCGCGTCGTTGCTCACTTCGGCGGCTGGAAGGGAAAGGTTCTTCCCACACTCCGGGTCGACCCCCAAGGGTCACTGGCGATGTCGTACTCGCGATATCCGATCACAGAATTTGGTCTGTTGGCATTGCATGAAAGGCTGCTGGCCGATCGCAAGGCGGACGTGGATCGGGGACTGACTGGAATGAACTGCCTGATCGAACCGGGTTCGGACGAGACAGGTCGTCTGGTCTATTACTTCGAAATCGAATATGACAACCCGAGTGTTTCCCCACTGTATCGCCGTTCGGAACAGATGTTTGA
>CALJUK010000835.1 GCA_937975745.1 uncultured Planctomycetaceae bacterium
TCCGATCCCCGCCTCGGGGCGGTTCCTGGTCCGTTGCGCGCCGGTCGACGATACTTCGGCAAAGGGGATGCCCCGTTCCTGGATCGGGTCGGCAACCTCGTCCAGCGGATTTCTGAAGAAGTCCTCAGGCAGAATCTTCTTCAGCCGATCCAGATGCACAGCCACCCGGTTGACATTGTCCTGCGGGACCGCGAGCAGACGGTCGGCCCGGTCGATTCGCGTCAGTGCAGTCGCCTGATGCACGACGTAATGCCGGCCTTCGTCACTGAGAGACGAAAAGAGCCGCTTGTCTCCGCGGAGTTTGTCCCGCACGATCAGGTTCTCTTTGATCAGCGGTGTCAATTCCTGATTCTCACGAAGAGTGGTTCGATTGACAGCCGTCCCGATCGTCAACATCAACCCGATGAACTGCTCGGGCGTCATTTTGTTGTGTCCCAGGACCTGTCGCAGCCGGCGGTTGCGAGCGATATGCCGGACAAACCACTCGACTCTGCGCCGTTCGGAGAGTTCTTTTTCCTCCATGTTGACGAGCTCGTAAACGAGCAATGTCCGGGTTCGGTTCCAATTGGGAGGCGGGGCATAGATTGGCGGGAGCGAAGGAAGCTTGCCGTCCGGCAGAGCCTGGATGACATTGAAAAACGTGTTGAGCTCCTGCTCGGTCAGGGGCTCGTCGATTCGCTTGATTTCGGTGAATTCCAGCGTTGCCTGGCCGCAGCCGACCAACGGCAAGGTCAGGACGCCGATCAGCATTGCCAACAGACTGGGAGCGATGAATCGCTGCGAAGTGAGGCCATCACCGGGTAGAATACGGGCGGCGGACTCCCCACGATCTCTCGTGGATGTCGAACGACGGAACCGAATCTCATTTGCTGCCTGCATACCGTTGGTCCACAACGATTGTTGGTCGATGTCAGCCTCAATTCATATCGGGAATGGTCGCCTTCCGGGTGAACAGGAGCGAGCCAGCCCGTCCCATTCGCTGACGATTCGCGCACGACCGCACACAGAATACGAACCGGGCGGCGACATAATCGGCGATAGTCGGCGGACTGCTGCAAACCGCAAGGTTGGAACAAACGGTCAGTTGTACCGGATGGCCGACTTACCCGTTCAAACATAGCCCACGTTGCAGCGGTGTGACGTGGATCGGCGATCAACCGGGAAAGTGAAAGCCGGAAACTCGCGTGACCGTCGCGATCGCGACCAGAGCCTGCAAAATCAGCAGGCTCTGCCAGACGAAGCCGTCACGGCCTCGCGATGGATCGGTCCTCCGTTTTTTCGACGGTTGGCCCGCCGATTCCGCTGTCTGCGCAGCGGCGAAACACGGGGCGGCAAGAAAGATTGCCCACGGCATGAAGATCACCCACAGCCGGGCGGCCTCTCCCATGTTCTTTCCGGACAGCCACAGCAGGCCCCAGATGGCCGGAATCAGCCACACTGAGCTTCGTTCGACCGTCCAACAGTCGGCAAGAAAAGTCTGCCATGGGGACTTCTCGGCGGACGATTTCTGGCGGAATTCGTTCCAACAGTCAACCAGACGGACGCCGGCGGCCAGCGAGACCGGAACCCCCAGGGCAACCGTCAGCTCGATCGGGTTGACCAGCAACCAGGCCCAATACGTGCGTGAATATTCCTCGTAAAATCCGGCGTGATTCTTCAAATTCCACAGCCAGACCGACGGCAGCGGGATGTCCCATATGAGCCAGGCGAGGAGGACACACAAACCGAAACCCAAGCCCGCTGCCACTGGGGATCGCAAGCGAGACCAATCCGGGCCGCCTTCGGCCGACTGTTTTTGAAGGAGGCCGACAGCCGCGATAGCGACCGATAGCAGGACGACCGGCAGGAACGCCAGGCTCAGGTTCATCCCCGCGAACAGGACGATGCCAGCGGCCAAGCCCCATGCGGTCTGGCGGCGGATCAATCCCTGCATCCACAGCCACAGGTACATCGTCGCGAGCAGTGGATAGATGATGTCGGACTTGGGCAGGAAAACGGTCACCGCTGGAATAAGCGGCCAGAAGACCACAGCCCGCCAGGAGGTCTGCGGTGGTAAGACACAACGGAGCAGACCGTACAAAGGCAGAAGTGTGAGCAGGGCGGCCAACTGTGTCAGCAACGCCGCCCACCACAGGACGCTGGCATCGCCCGGTTCGACGGGAGTGGCGGAACGCGCGGCGTTTTCCTGGAGCCTTTCGAATGCGGTCCGGAACGAGTCGGGTGTCGTCTGTTCGGCAAACTGCCTGAGAGCGGAGGAGGCATCACAGGCTCGGATGAGACCCTGATACAGGACAAACAGCCCGGGCGGATGAGTCCCCTCGTGCAGGACGTCTCCCTGTTCCATGCGGTTCACGTAGCTGGCCAGTAATTCAGCCGTGGTGACCGGGCGATACCGCATCTCGTAGAAGTAACCGGATGATCCCGGATAGTAGAGTGTCCAAACTACCTTCGAGAGCCGAAAACCGTCGGGGGGACTTTCCTGAAGGGTCCACACCCAGCCAAAGCCAAGTGCGACCAGACCGCCGAGTAACGCCAAGCGGCCTGCCCGTCGCAGTGTCGAGAAATAACCGTCGACTGCAATGGCATACAGGCAGTAGACGATCGCGAACAACGCCGCACTGAACCATCCCAGGATGCCATCGAGCGGGTTGTCGAAGGGGAAGGGGATTCTCTCCCAAACCCATTCGCCGGGGACACCGAGCGGGATCTTCGTCCCCCACAGGCGTCCAATCGTTGCGGCGCAACCGACCACCGCAGTGATGACCAGCTTCCGACCGCTCATACGCTCCATTCCGCTGGTTCGAGTCGGCAACGGCCAATCAGCCGTTGCCTCGCGGAATTACTGCACGACAGGGACGGCCAGTTCTGCATTGAGAACCTGCTGAATCCGGCGCTGCGAATCCACCAGATGGGCGCGGGAGTAGTCGTCAAGCTTTAGGTCCTTGTCCTTCAGCAGTACTCGAGCGCGTTTGTCGAGATTGATTAGATGCATACGGGCCAACGTCCGGGCGTCTTCCGGACCTCCGCCGTAAGTGACGAGGCTGGCCAGACGTTTGACGGCCGAGCGTTGCAGGTTTCGACGGAAACTATCGATGTACGGCTTCTCGACAGTGTATTCCTGGGCTTTCGGCTTTTGAAGCCATTCCGAGAAGACGCTGGAGAGAAGTAAGTCCATATGTTCGGCGAGAGTGTACGGCTTGGCTCCTTCGGGGGTCTTGAACTCGTTGTCGAGAATGACTTCCAGCCGTCTTCCCGACAGCATGGTCAGCAACATCCGATCGTGCAGACGATTGACGATGTCGTGAATGGGGTAGTCTGCCCGTGCGGACATTCTCAATCCCCAATGCCACCAGCGAGTCGATGCCAACTCGTTGAGCAGGCTACCGTCGATTGCCGGGACCGAGAAGGCGTACTTGGCGATCAACTGCATTGCTTCACGCTGCCGTTCCGGGTCGACAATCACGAACGGCTTACGTCCGTCAGGATCGCCCTTGTGATCGCGATGCAGCGAGACACCGCCGGGGAACCGTGTCGCAATTCCGGCCGCATGCCAGTATTCGCCAAACAGCATTCCGAATGTCTGGCGAGCCCGTTGATAGCCTTCGCCATCTTTGACCGAGCGTTCAACGACTTTCGGGAGCAGTTCGGAGGCGATCTCCATCCGCCGTTGTGCAAAAACGAGGGGATCTTCACCCAGGTCGAACACATCGGTTAATGGATCCAGTCCGCCAAACATGTCTTCATCGGTGGCGTAATCCAGTCCGCTTTCGGCGCCACGAGCTGCGATCTTCTTCAACTCTTCCTGTTCGTTGCCCGAGATTTCTTTATAGCCGTATTCAATCGCCCAGATGTCGTATGGACCGATTGTTTGCGAGAAGTACAGTCCCTGCTTCTCGCCCGGGGCGGCAATGTTGGCCGGACTGTAGTCCATCACACTCGCGACGGTCGGTTGGTCTGGCGAACCGATCTCGTCGATACTCTTGAGCGATTTCCAGGCACTCGCTTTGAAGTTATGTCGCAGGCCGAGTGTGTGCCCGACCTCGTGCATGACAACTTCCTTGAGTCCCTGGTGGATCAGTTCCGTTGGCAACCCGTCTCCATTCGCTTCGGCAGAGCGGACCATATGGACGGCACCGGCGAAACCCATCTGCCGCTGCATTCCCCGGCAGAACAGGCAGCCGCCACCGTTGATGCCGGTATGGGCGTGTGTCGCGTAGTTGGCCGCGGATGACAATAGCCCACCGTCACCACGGTTGGGAATCAGGCGTGCGACGTCATCAGCCGTGAATGTCTCGTATTCTGTCGTCCAATGCCTGAGGAAACTCGCGTCGAAGATGATGTCCGCATCGAGAATCTGGCCGGTCAGCGGATTAATCCGTGAGGGCCCCATGGCGAAACCGGCTTCGGCACTAATCCAACGGAACGTGTTGTAGCGAACGTCTTCCGGGTCCCAATCGTCATCGTCCCGCTGCTGACGGACTTCGATGGCGTTGTCGAATCCAAGTTTCCGGAACGCGACGTTCCATTCTTCAATGCCCGCTCGCACGTACGGCCGGAGATTGATCGGAATCGTCTTCTCCAGATAGAAAATGATTGGCTCTTTCGGCGGGGAAAGATCGGCCGACGGGTCGGCCTTCTGCAAGTTCCAGCGTGTGATGTAACGGACGAAGTGCTCTTCGTCATCGTTCTCCGAAAAGTCCTTCTGCACAGTCAGGAAATATCCGACTCGATCGTCCGCAACTCGCGGTTTGTAGCCATTCTCTGGAAGTTCGCTGATGCTGTAATGCACGTAGACCTGTACACCGCGCGGATCCGAAACAGTCTCGGGGCCGTGCGAGCCGGAATAAACGGCGGCCACCTGCAACTCGACGTTCTTCGGGAACGACTTCACTTTGGCCCACGTGGTCCGATCACCTGCCAGGCGGAAACCCGGTCCAATGTTGCGGCCGATCTCCAGGTCGTCGCTCATGAAGATGCGCGTCAGATCGACCAGGTAGCCCCCCGATGTCTTCGTCAGGATGGGCAGGGCGTACAGAACGCTGTCGCTGTAGGCCAGCTTGACCGATTCGGCTTCGGCAGTGCCCGGCTTGGCCCGGAACCGCACATTCCGACGTAACACGTGAATGTTGTCTCCGACTTTGCGGAAACCCCAGATCAGTTCATCACCAAAGCCCCAGGACATCCCACCGAGGACCATGCCGCTGCTGATGCCGCGGGCGATCGACGTGACAACAATGAAGTTCTTCCCGAGTTGCTTCGAGGGAATGTCCGCCAGGAGTTTCTGGTCGGAGTGGTACAGCGTCCACAGCCCCTCGGACTTTTCCAACTCGCTGGTCAGTTGATCGAACTTGGATTTCTTCGCTTCGGCCGGAGTGTCCGACTTCGATTGCTCTTCAGCCGCATCGGCGGCGGACAGGATTCCGGAAGACAGGGCGAGAGGCAGGACGAGCAGAATCGCAAACAGACGGGACGCAGTCGGCATCTTTTTACTCCGTTTCACGGAATCAACAACTCCAACCGAGGTCGCCTTGTTCAGGCTGTCCGGCCGGCTCTGTTTTGGGAGAATCTTCTTGGGTGACGGTTCGGATGCCGCGTGCATCAAACCATCTGGATTGGGAATAGGTCTCATTTCTACTTACGTCATTTCCGGCGAAGTTGCTGATCGCCGGTCTGGTGAATTCCAATTCCGCTGTCGTCGCGGGCGAACCGTCCCAATCGATTGCGGACGATTCGGATTCGCTGAGGCTCGATCAACTCGGAATCCGCTCCCGGACCAATGTTCCCAGAAGTGTAGGTTGCGGAATGTCGAACGGCGGGTAGAAACTCGAACTTCAGCGGGAGCACCGGTTTTCGTTGTTGGCTCAAGTCTCGGCTGGTTGCGATCATCGTCCCCAGCCCGCTCGGCAAACACCACTCTGCTTTCGGTTTGCGACAGCGAGAGGAAATACAGGCAGGTCCCTCAGCAGGCGGTTTGGTCAGTTCGCATCGATCGCGGTGAATTTAACAGTCAGGCAGTTTAGCCTGCATTGTCTATTCTTGCGAAGATTCGTCCGCTGGCAATACGTTTTTCCCTGGGATACCTGTGAACACCAGGGGGAGAGATTGCCTTCAGAATGCGTCAGGTGACGTCCAGGACAATACAGGTGATGTTGTCCTTCGAGCCGCCGTCCTGGGCGGATTTGACGCAGGCGTCCGCTGCCTCTTGCGGATCCGGATGTTCTTCGAGCACCATCCGGAGGGTCTCGTCATCGATGCCGTCCGTCACACCATCGGAACCGAGAAACAGACGGTCGCCCGGTTCGGGG
>CALJUK010000836.1 GCA_937975745.1 uncultured Planctomycetaceae bacterium
AAGGGACCGATTTTCACCAACGTCCTGCTGGCGGACGAAATCAACCGGACCACGCCCCGCACACAAAGTGCGCTACTGGAAGCGATGAATGAGCGGCAGGTCTCGATCGAGGGGACCACGTACACACTCGATTCGCCGTTTTTTGTGATCGCGACGCAAAACCCGTACGAGTTTGAAGGGACGTACCCTCTGCCGGAAAACCAGTTGGACCGGTTCATGCTGTGCATCGAAATCGGTTATCCGGACCGCGAGATCGAGCGGCAGGTTCTCGCGGCGCATCGCAGTGGCGAGCCCTACCAGTGTCTCGAACCGGTGATCGGAGGCGAGCAACTTCGCATCCTCCAAAACCAGGTCCGGGAAGTGACTGTGGATGACAGCCTCTCCGACTATCTTCTGGAGATCGTGACGACCACCCGAAGACACGAGGATCTGGCCTTGGGTGTCAGCACTCGCGGTGCCCTGACCTTCTACCGAGCTTGTCAGGCCTTGGCGTTATTGCAGCAGCGGGACTTCGTCACACCGGACGACATCAAGGAATTGGCGATCCCGGTCTTGGCCCACCGGGTGCAGTCCCGCGGGCCGATTCGGGAAGGTCAACGGAAACGGAACGCCGACGTCGTTCGTGAAATCCTGGATGCGACCCCCGTCCCGGAATAATTCGACGGAACAGGGTATCGATCACGCTCGGCGTGACTGCGGTCGGCCGACCGGCGAGCACCGGATGCGGGGACCGCACTGAAAGAATGCCCGGAGTCGGACAACAGCAAATGGGTCAACCTTCGGGGGAACGCGCCGAGATTTGCAACTGCCGCGGATACAGATTCTCCGGATAGACTGCCACTGGTTTGCTGGTTCCTGTTACAATACACACCCCCTGAGAAGGCCGACATGTCGTTCGCCTGATAAGAAGTCGCTGTCCATCGCGCTGACGAGTTGGCTATCGGCAAAGGCAGCTGGCGGGTTCGAATTTAGACATTGGCTTTTCCTGTGCTGCGGCCGGGCGATTGCTTCCACGTTTGGAGAACGGGAAACATGCTCAAGCGAACGTTGTTGTCACTGACCTTTTGCACGCTCTGGCTGACGTGCGGTTGTGGGCCGACATCGGTCAATGCGCCACAATCGTCGGGTCATGTGCGGGCCGATGCGACCAATTTGACCGTGCCGAAAACCGCACAGGTCAGTGAATCGGCGGCCGAGCCTTCTCTACTGCAATTGGCTGACGCGACCGACAGCGAGCCGGGCGGCATTCAACTTGCCTCGGCCGACGGCAATGTTGACCCACAGAAGAAGAAGGACGAGGAACTGGTCACGGCACGCGTCCTGCTGGAGTATGACAAGCTGCCGGCCGGAGACATCTGCCGGGGACTGATCCTGCTGAATGTCAAAGCTGGCTGGCATATCAACACCAACCCGGCCAAGCCAGACTTCCTCATTCCGACGACCGTCTCGCTGAAGTCGAAACAGAAAACCGAGATGTCCGACGTGAGGTATCCCAAGGGGAAGGACCTTTAGATCCCAGGATTCGAGGAACCGCTGCATGTCTACGAAGGTTCGGTTCGCGTCAATTGTCATCTGACTGCCCCGCTGATCGCCGCCGGGCAGGTGGACGAACTGGAAATTCAAATTCGCTACCAACCCTGCAACGACACGCGCTGTCTTGCCCCCAAGACGATCAGTCTTAAGGGGAAGGTTCCCGTAGCGGGTGTCGGCGAGGTCCCCAAACCGATCAACGACAAGTACTTCCGCGAGCCCGAGAAAAACCAGCGTTAGACAACGCAGACAAGGCGTTCTTGATGGATCTCCGATCGCATCGTTCGACCGAGAGTCACCTGGTCAAGACAAAGATTGTTGCCACGGTGGGTCCGGCCGTCGAGACGCCCGACAAACTGCGCCAGCTGATCGAGCGAGGCGTCGACGTCTTTCGGCTGAATTTCGCCCACGGGACGCACGAGTGGCTGAGGAACACCATCTCGACCATTCGCACCGCCGCTGCCAGCTTGCAGCGACCGATCGGTTTGTTGGGGGATCTGGCCGGGCCGAAGATTCGCCTGGGTGAACTTCCGGGCGACTGCCTCGAACTCGGCATCGATGACCGTGTCCGGTTCGTCCACACTGGCTCAGCGGATGAACCGCACGACCTGACCTGCACGTATGAAGAATTGATCGACGATCTCGAAGTTGGTGACCGGGTTCTGCTGGCAGATGGAGTCGTTGGTCTCCGCGTGACGAACAAAGCAGCCGACGGTCAGTCGGTCGAATGCATCGTCGAGAAGGCAGGGACGATCCGCAGTCGACAGGGAGTAAATCTTCCCGGCGTCAAGCTGGGGCTCCCCAGCCTGACCGATCAGGACCGAGTCAATCTGCGGTTCGCGATCGAGCAGGACTTGGATTTTGTTGGATTGAGTTTTGTCCGTTCCGCGAACGACATCGACCTCTTGCGGAGTCTGATTTGCGAACACCAGCCGGACCCGCTACTTCAGCCGAAGATTGTCGCGAAAATCGAAAAGCCCGAGGCAATCGATGACCTGGACCGTATTCTGGCTGCCACCGATGCGGTCATGGTGGCCCGGGGAGACCTGGGCGTAGAAGTCGACATCGTCCGGGTGCCAATCCTGCAGAAGGAAGTCATCCGCCGCTGTAACAAGCGGCGCATACCGGTCATCACCGCCACGCAAATGCTCGACAGCATGCAGCGGTCAGCCCTTCCCACACGGGCAGAAGTGAGCGACGTGGCCAATGCCGTTCTTGATGGAACCGATGCGGTCATGCTGTCCGGCGAGACGGCTGTGGGAGAGTATCCTCTCGAAGCCGTCGAAATGATGAGTCGCATCGCAGCCGAAGCGGAGGAGGCGGTCCACTCGATCGATCGTGGCAATCTGACAGAGTTGATGTCGCATCGCTGGGCCGAACCCGTCACCGAGGCGGTCACCTGCGGAGCCGGTGCCGCGGCCGAACATCTGCAGGCAACAATAATCGTGGTCGCCACACATAGCGGGCGGACTGCGATGGCCGTCAGTCAGCAGCGGCGGCCGATCCCGATTGTGGCCCTTACGGACGATATCCGGACGGCTCGACGGATGTGCCTGATGTGGGGCGTAACACCCGTGCATTGCGGCGCGGTTCACCGACCCCCGGAAGAACTGCTCCAGTTTGTCGTCGAATGGGCTCGTCGAATGTCTGTCATCAGTGCGGGAGGAAAGCTGGTTCTGATCGCCAGTACCGACTGGTCGGCTCCCGGCCATGACCTGATGCTGGTCCACACACTCCCGCCCGAGTCCGATGACGCGACCGCGGAGGTCCCGTAGAGGACATCATTCCGACGGTTCACAAGAGTAGGGGCGAGGAACCGCGACCGGGCGACTCAGTCGGCTGCGAGATTCAGCCGCCGAATTCTTCCTGGTACAGCCGGGCGATATCATCGGCTGTGACGGTGATTTCGCGGCAGAAGCCGGTATGCGACCGTTCGTAGCTGATTTTGGACGCCTTGTCGGGATCCCGGTGGAGCGCGGACGACAACCACTGGCGATCGTCGGCGGAAAGTTTACCGACTGAAGGGTCCCACAGAGTACGTGTCTCCATCACCAGAGATTCAAGCCGGGGGTCGAACTTGTTGTAGGCAGCCATCGGTCATTTTTCCCTGGTTGCAATGCCGCTGTGTTGACAAGTCTGTTCGAGAAATCGCTCGAATGCCGACTGGACCGCTGTTGCAGGCAGGTCGTCGAACCACGATCAGGCCAGTATACCGGCACGATACTCAGATGGTAGCGCACCGGAGGGATTTGCCGGCCCTGATGTCTCGTGGCGTGAGAGACGCGACGGCATCGCCCCGGGGCCGCGATCATTCGAGGATCATGTCGTCAACCGTCTTACCGCCGGGGATCATCGGCAGAACGTGCTCCTGGTAGGTGCAGAGGACGTCCAGAACGTACGGGCCAGGATGGTCGAGCATCTTCTTCAGGGCAGCGGGGTACGCGGCCTTGCTGCGGACCGATGCCGCTTCGATCCCGTAGCCGCGGGCGATCGAAACGAAATCGGGATAGGTCACTTCATTGTGGACACCACCACCGGCACCACTGGCATGCGGGTGGTCGACAGGTCCCAGGTACGTGTGGGAGCCGCGGCCTTCGCTGGAACGGTCTCCCCATTGCCCAACCGTCCCGAGGGGCTGGTAGTCGCGCGGCATA
>CALJUK010000837.1 GCA_937975745.1 uncultured Planctomycetaceae bacterium
GCGATGCCGCAGTCGCGATGCAGACCCTGGCAATGGCCGAAACTCGCGAGAGCTCATGTCTGAGACCGCAGTATACCCGATCACCGTTCACGAAACGGCAATTGTCGAGCCCGGAAGCACGATCGGCCCGGGAACGGCCGTGTGGCATTTTGCACACGTGCGGGCCGGGTCGCAGATCGGCGCTGACTGCATGCTGGCCAAGGGCGTCTACGTGGGAGAGTCAGCGAAGATCGGCAATCGCGTTCGCGTGCAGAACGGCGTCAACGTGTTCAACGGAGTCACGCTCGAAGACGAAGTGTTTGTCGGACCGGGGGTCGTGTTCACCAACGACCGGTTTCCACGGGCCGTCAACCTGATCGATCCGGACTTGGCGACAACAATTGTGCGGCGTGGCGCAACGCTAGGCGGAGGGTGCGTGATCGTAGCGGGAGTCGAAATCGGGGCGTGTGCCATGATCGGGGCCGGTTCGGTCGTGACCCGCAGCGTCCTTCCGTACCAGTGCGTGACGGGCAATCCGGCACGACCGCGTGGTTGGGTCTGCCGCTGCGGGCGATCGCTCCAGTGGCGCTCCGAAACAGGGTGGGCTTGCGGTGTGTGCCGCCGGATCTATGTGGGGACACCGGATCAAGTAACGGAGATTTCGAGTGAAGGTTCCGATTCAGAATCTTGAGCGAATTCACGGTCCGCTGCGCGATGAGCTTCGCTCGGCGATCGACCGGGTCATCGAGAGCGGAACTCTCGTAATGGGGCCGGAACTATCGTCTTTCGAGGCAGAAGTTGCCCAGTTCTTGGGGACTCGGCACGCAATCGGCGTCGCGAACGGGACCGCCGCACTCGAACTGGCGCTACGGGCGATCGACGTTCACGACCGTGTCGTGGTAACGACGGCCTTCTCGTTCGCATCGACGGCAACCGCGATTCTCGCCGCAGGTGGTCGTCCCGTCTTCGTTGACATCGATCCGACGACGTTCAACATGAATGCGGACGAAGCGGCGAACGTGATGGCGCGGGAGCGCGCCCGCGCCGTGATTCCTGTCCATCTCTTCGGAACATCGTGCGAACTCGATCCATTACTCGACTGCGCAGCGGCGATCGGTGCTTACGTCGTCGAAGACGCCGCCCAAGCGTTCGGCGCGGTGACCGGTGACCGACGCGTTGGAACGATCGGGCACATCGGCTGTTTCAGCTTCTTTCCGACGAAGAACCTCGGCGCCATGGGCCAAGGAGGGCTGATTGTCACGCAGGATGAGGAGATCGCCGCGAGAATTCGCAGCCTCCGCGAACCGGTCTCAAGCGGCCGATCTTATCCCGGTGCCACCAACGCGCGGCTGGATGAGATCCAATCTACCGTGTTGCGATCGAAACTCCCTCACGTGGACCGCTGGAACGGGGTGCGACGTCAGCTCGCCGCCGTCTATCACCGAGAATTGTGTGAGCTGGCCAATCTGAATGTGCCCGCGACCCCGACCGGGAGCGTCGTCCACCAATACGTTGTACGCGTCGCCGAGCGTCACCAAATCCGGGCGGAATTATCGGCCGCCGGCGTTGAAACCCGAGTTTACTACGAAACAATCCTGCCGGAAATCATCGGACACGCCGAGACATCCGGAACATATCCGGTGGCGTCAACGGCGGCGCGCGAAGTGCTCGCCTTGCCACTCTACCCCGGACTGCGTCCGGACGAACAAGCGCACGTGATTCGTGCGTTGAGTGGGGCTCTGAGCGGCCGGGCGGCGGCGCACGAACCAACATTCACGCGGCCGTGCGACCACCGCCGGATCAACGGGGGATCGATGTCTGAGGTGACCTGCGTGCACCCGCGTGTCCATCTCATGGATCGGTTGGTGACGCCAGCTATTTGCGGCACGTGTGAAGTTGTCGCACCGAGCGAGTCAGACCAACCGACGAACGCAACCGACCAGCAGTCTGTTGAAGCGCCCAGCAGACCGCAGGCACAAGAATTTCGCTGGGCGGTCGGTATGACGACAGCGCCGCGTCGCGATCCGACGATCGAGGCGTCGCTGACGAGTATGGCGGAGGCGGGCTGGCCGACTCCCAGGTTGTTCGTCGAGCCGGAGACCGACCTGCCTGCGGTTGCGCTCACGCTGCCATTGACGTCTCGCGACGATCGACTCGGCGCCTTCCCAAACTGGTTCCTCGCGCTCAGTGAACTCTACCAGCGAAATCCTCACGCGGATGGCTTTCTGATCTGCCAAGACGACGTCCTCCTGAGTCGCGGCACACGGAACTATCTGGAACGCTCGCTGTGGCCTGCGCCGGAGGTCGGCGTGGTGTCGGTCTACTGTCCCGCGCATCACGCGGAGTCAGAGCGCGATGGATTCCAGCAAGTCGACGCCGGCTGGGACACCTGGGGAGCGCTGGCCTATGTATTTCCGAATCCGAGCGTCCGTGCGCTGCTGGCCGACATCCAGGTGATCAATCATCGCCATCACGGTCCCGGACAAGGGGACCGGAACATTGATTCGGTCGTCGGCAACTGGTGCCGGCGAACCGGGAGACCCTATTTCGTTCACTGGCCGTCGCTGGCCGAGCACATCGGCGGCACGTCGACCATCTGGAGGCACGCGAGTATCGGCGGCAAACGGCGAGCCGGACAGTTTCTGGATGCCATCGACATGCGGGAGGAGCTGAGGAACCCGCCGAACGGTAGGGAAACGGAGGTTGCGTTGGATCAACAGTCACACGAAGGGCGGTAAACAACACGGACCAATGCGGCGACGCCACTTCAGCCGTTTTTGGGGAACTCGAAGTCAACAAGATGCTGATCTCCCATCACTACAGATTCATTTTCTTGCACATCTACAAGACCGCGGGGTCTGCGATCGCGGCGGCATTGGAGCCGTTCGCCGGGCATAGTGTGCACGAACTGCCGTACCACATCACGGCGCGCGAAGTTCAGCAAGAGATCGGCCGATCGCAATATCCGCTACTGAACGTGAACCCCAAGGCCTGGGAGGAGTATTTCACATTTGCAGTCGTCAGGAATCCGTGGGACTGGATTCTCAGCCTCTACTCATGGCTTCGCATGTATCCGCAGCATGATCTCTGCCAATTCGCGCGGACCCTGGGATGCGTCAATGGTTTCGTACGTTGGCTGCATGACGGCATTCCTGTCGCCCCGATGACGCCCCATGCAAGCCGTGCCCTGTACCGACGCTGCCAAAGTGAATTCGTCTGTGATGACCACGGAACGGTGATCGTCGACTACATCGCACGGCTTGAGAGCCTGGATCAGGAGTTCACGATGATCTGTGACAGGCTGGGCGTTTCGGCTCGACTGAATCACACGAACCGCAGTGTGCGCTCCGACTACAGGGAGGCGTACAACGACGAGTCGATCCAGATGGTTGAGCAGATGTTTAAGCCGGACATCGAGCTCTTCAACTACCGCTTCGACAGTCCCGATTGCCATCGGGCGGCCCCAACCCGCCAGTTCTCCACATCTCCAACAGGAGCGAATTGATGAATCCAGCCGATCCTACCGACCGGGACACGACCGCCGCTCAGCCGGACAACGCCTCGCTCGTGTGGCAGCATCTGGCCGCACTGCTTCCTTTAGAAAATCTCTCACAAACGGGCGACACGGACCGCATCGCACCGGCGATCACCTCACCGCCCGATGCCGATCGCCCCCAGAGACACCGCTGTGACCCGTACGATGCAATCTGCCGAACTCTGTTCCGGCAGGAATGTCCCCACGTGCTGTTGACGGGGCGCAAGGGGGTCGGCAAGACGACGCTGGTTCGGGAACTGGCGCGCCGGGCAAATGCTGGTGAGATCCCATTCCTGGCCGAACATCAGATCATTCGGATTGACTGCCGCAACGTGGGGCCGGAAGACAGCCGGGCATGTCTCGAATCGATCTTCGCCGCGGTCCAACCGATGCCTCGACTCGTGCTGTGCCTCGACGGCTTGGCCGCGCTCCTGAAGCGATCAGGCGGCGGCACGAACAAGCCGCTGTTGAGGGCCATGTTGAGTCGCGGAAACGTCCGGCTGATGGGCGTGCTTTCTTCCTGTGAGTACACCGACCTGATCGGCGGCGACGCAGAGATGCTCGACTTGTTTGAGCGGATCGAAATCGAAGAAGCGGACGAACACACCGCAGTGGCCGTCGCGCGGCAACATGCCGAGCGACTGGGCCGCCGGTATGGGATTGGCATCAGCGAGCACGTCGTTGATCGGACGGTGGCGCTGACGTCGACGTTTATTCTGAATGAGTGTCATCCCGCCAAATCGATCCAGATCCTGCAGCGGGTCTGCGAGGATGCGGCCTACGACCGCGAGCACGCCGGCCGGGAGCGGACTGAAATCACGCTGGACGACGTGGTTGACGCGGTGGCCGACAAGACCGGGATTCCATCACACACGGTGGCGGGCGAATCGGATGAGGTCGACTTTGAATCGGCGCTCACGGCAGCCGTCGTGGGGCAGGAAGAGGCGGTCCGGCAGACCGCCAATGAACTGCGGTTGATCAAAGCGGGCCTCTCAGAGCCGGGTAAACCGGCGGCCGTGCTCCTGTTTGCCGGGATGACGGGCGTCGGCAAGACCGAACTCGCGAAACGGATTGCCGAACTCTACTCGACGTCGCGGCGCTTGCAGATCTACTCGATGGGGAACTTCACCGAGCCGCACAGCGTTTCGGGGATCATCGGCGTTCCGCCGGGATATGTCGGCCACGAAGAAGGGGGGCGGCTGATCAACGAACTCAACGCTGATCCATACTCGGTCTTCCTGCTCGACGAGGCCGAAAAGTGTCATCCCAACATCTGGAAGCCGTTTCTCAATCTGTTCGACGAGGGATGGATCGTCGACCAGCGGGGCGTGAAGGCCTACGCCGATCGGGCGATTTTCATTCTCACGACCAACGCCGGCGAGCGAAACATCGCGCAGATGGCCAAGTCCGGCAAGCCTCGCGAAGAAATCGCCGAGAAGGTCAAACAGGCCCTCTCCCGAGTGCGTCATGAGCGGTCGACTCAGCCGGTCTTTCCGCCGCAGTTCCTCTCGCGGATCAAGCGAACAGTCGTCTTCAACCCACTTGACGAGGAGGCCATGATCGGGATCACGCAGCGCGCCTGTGACCGGATGCGACATCTCTGGCAACAGAAACGGGAAAAACAGATCGATGTCGAGGCTGACTTGATCCAGTCAATCGGCCGACGGGCGCATCAGCTGAACGAGCAGATCAATGGCGACGAAGGAGGCCGCATCGTTCGCAAGCTGGTCAGCGACCTGATCGAAAGTCGCGTCCAGGATGCGGCGATGGAGGATTCAGACAGTTATCGCCGATGCCGGGCGATCCGCGTCGGATCACCGGAGGGATCAATCGGCGAGGAAGGCAGTGAGTCGTGCCTGGTCCCCGTCACTTTTTCCGCTTGAGCAATTCGTTCCACACGTCAAAACCATCCGACATCCAAACAGCTTGCCTCAGGGAGGCCTACCATGCAGTCGCATCACCACACGGACAGCACGCAGAGCAATCACGCTGGAGACGCCTCCCTCGGAAACGGACGCGGTGATTATCCCGAGCGACTGAAACTGGCCGTCACTGGCGCCGTGCAGGCCGGCTCGGCCGAACTGAGTGAGTTCGAAGGTGACTTCATCCTCGACCTTGTCGAAGAGTCCCCGCAGCGACTCCGCTGGGAATACACGTTCCGTGCCAGCGACGGCCTGTACCGGGCGTCGGTCCTCGGTCTGCGCGGCGGGAACGGCGACCTCGAACTGACGGCGCGGTTCGAAGGGAACGGGTCGGGGCCGGTCTGGTCGGGCCGTAGTGACAACGGTCTCGCCGGTCGACTCGAACTGCAACTGGCCGCCTCGGCTGCGGGACGCGCCATCGCCGGGACGGTCTGGCCGGCCACCGTCGCTGTTGTGCCGATCCACGCCGCGGCCTCCGCGCCTTGGGCGTTCGCGCATCCGGTGCTGGCCTATCCGATCTCGGGCGACCCCAGCGGGGCTGAGATGGCCGCCATGGCTGCCTCCGGTGGCGGCAACTCAAGCAGTTCCTGCGGCCCTTGCCCGGATGAAGTCTCGGTCGACGTCCATCCGGACGACACGTCGACAATCAAGTTCGGCGACGACTACTTCATTGTCCCGATGGGGGACGAGGCCATCCTGGAAGCTTCGACCACGCCGGGCGACATGTGCGACAACCTGGAGTGGGTCGCGGAAGAGGGCCCGGGCGGCGTCGTGGGGAAAGTGACTTCGCCCTACAACGGCGACAAATGCTCCGCCAAAGTCGAGCCGAGCGACGATCCCGATTTCGCCGATCAGCCCCAGACGGTCGCCGTCTCCATCAAGTGTTGCGATGAGACGCTATGGAGTGGAGAAGTCCAATTCTACAAATTGGTCGACACGTGCCAGTGCGCCTGCCCGGCGCAACCGGCGACGGGCAACCCGCCTTCCGACCAAGGCAACCCCAACGGAATCACAGCCGGAGCGAAAGGTCTGCCGATCGTCGGCACGGGCGGTCCCGACCCCATGCCCAAGGCCCGTGCCGCAGGCCCCGCCTTCGCCAGCATCGACGCCCTGGGCCGCCTCACACTACAATTGGCCAACCCGGGCGGCAACAGCTCAGATTTCCCGGTGGCGTTCTCCTTCAACTCGGCGATCCTCATGGACCGGTTCGAGGGCTACGGCTGGGTCGGCTCGTTTCACCGGTCGATCTTCTCCGGCGTCCCCGGCAGCAACACGAACGTCTGGAGCCTGCCGCCGGTCGGTGTGAGCCAGAAGTTCACGAACAAGGACGTCTCGGGCAACTACGACACGCCCGACGGGGGAACGTCGATCCTCATCGAAAAGGTCGATGGCTGGCAGGAACAACAGGTCGGCGGAAATACCACCTGGGACTACGACGCCGACGGCCTGCTCAAGAAGGTCACCAAAGGCGGAACCACCTGGGACGTGGCCCAGACGGTGGCTAAGGGGTTCCACCTGCCCCACAAGATCACCGCCCGCGGCGGACAGGAAACGACGCTGAGTTACGACACCTCGGCCATCTTCCCGCGGCTCACCTCCATCACCGATCCCGGCGGACGCACCACCCTGCTGGCCTACGCCGACCGGCACCTGGTCTCGATCGACCAGCCCGGCTTCGGCAAGACCGAGTTCACGTACGACTTCAACGACCTCAAAACCATCAAGCTCCCCGGCGGGCAGCAGTACACCTACAGCTACGATTCCGAGCACCGCGTCACCGGGTTCGTCGCGCCCAACGGCTACACCACCAGCTTCGAGTACCCCAGCAGCACCAGCACCGTCCGCATCGACCCCTGCGGCACGCGGACCACCATCACCCACGACGGAACCGAACAAGGCCTCATCTCCAAAGTCGAAGTCATGGGCCAGCCCTGGTCCTACACCTACGACCACGGCCGGCCCGCCCGGTTCACCACGCCGAACGGCGACAGCACCCGCATCCTCTACGAATCGGCCGGCAATGGCGCCTACCGCGAGCGGGGCATCGTGGCCGACAGCGGACGACGGGCCACCTACAGCTACGACTCGACCGGGCTGCTGGAGACGATCGAGGACTTCGGCGGCAACCGCACCACGCTCAGTTGGGACGCCTCCGGCAACCGCACACGGGAAGTCGGCCCGGCAGGCGGCGTGGTGACCTACGCCTACGACTCGGGCGGCCTGGTGACCGATCTCACCAACCAGCTCGGGGCGCCGGCCCTCAACCGGTTCAACTCGGTCGGCAACCGCACGGCCTGGGGGCAGCCGTCCGGCAAGCGGACCACGTTCGCCTACAACGCTTACAACCAGGTCGAAGCCCAGGTCACCCCGCTGCTGCTGCGGACCACCTACACACGGGACCAGGCCAACCGCATCACGGCCGTCAAGAATCCGGAAGGCGAGCAGACCTCCTACGGCTACAACGCCAACGGCCAGAACACCACAACGACCAACCCGCTCGGCGCCGTGACGCGGAACATCTACGGCGCCGACACGACACTGAAGGCCGTCGAAAACCCGCTCGGCCACCGCACCAGCTTCGCCTACGACAAATGCAACCGCCGCATCCGGGAGACCAATCCACTGGGCCATGTGACGACGACGGTCTACAACGACCTCGATCTCCCGGTCGCCAGGATCAGCCCCTCGTTGGAGCGGACGACCACCGTTTACGACACCAGCGGCCGGCCGGTCGCCACAATCAACCCGCTCGGCCGTCGCAACACAACGGTCTACAACGGCGACGGCCAGGTCCTCGCCCGGATCGACCCGGCAGGCAACCGGACCAGTTACACCTACGACGCCGACGGCAACGGGCAGACGACGACCAACCCCCTGAGTGAAACAACGACGTCGGTCTACCAGTACGGCCAGCGCCTCAAGGCGACGGTCGACCCGCTCGGCCACCGCACCAGCTTCGCCTACGACGCCACCGGCAACCAGATCCGCACCGAAAATCCGCTCGGTGCGATCACCACCACGGTCTACAACCAGGACGGCCTCGCCGTCCGGACAATCAATCCGCTGGGCGAGATTAGGACGACGATCTACGACTCGGACGCGCGGGCGATCGCCACGATCAACCCGCTGGGCTACCGCAACACCACCGTCTACGACAAAGCAGGGCGACCGACGGCCGCGATCAATCCCCTTGGCAGTCGAATCACCTACACTTATGACGGCGCAGGCAGAATAGTGTCTACAGAGGACGGAGTCGGGAATCGCACAACGACAGTCTATAATTTGGTTGGACATGTCGTTGGGAAGATTGATGCGCTGGGCAGGATTTCTTCGTACGTCTATGACAACGCAGGACAACGAAAAGCCACGATCGACCCGTTGGGATGCAGAACAACCACGGAATACGACGCTGCCGGACGCCCCGTTGCAGAAATCGACCCACTCGGTTATCGCACAACGAGTATCTACGATGCCGACGGACGTATAGCTGCCCTGATTGACCCGTTGAGCGAAAGGATGACAAATGTTTACGACTCTCGCAACATGGTCGTCGCGACGATCAACCCGCTCGGGGAGAGGAATAGCACAATATACAACGCCGCTTCCCAGGCTGTAGCCACGATTAATCCACTCGGCAATAGATCGACATCGATCTACGATTCGAATGGCCGACTTCACGGAACGCTCGACGCACTCGGCAACCGTACTACCACTGTCTACAACGCGGTCGGCGAGACCATTGCCACAATCAATGCCCTCGGGCTTCGTACTACAAGCATATACGATGCTGTTGGACAACTGACCGCAACGCTCAACGCGCTTGGCGAGCGAACATCATTTTTGTTCGATGCGGTTGGTCAACAGATCAGAATAACCAACTCACTTGGCCGCATCACGACTACCGTGTACGACGCCGCATCTCAGGCCATAGCGGTCATTGATCCTCTTGGACACCGCAAGACAGTCGCCTACGACAAGGCTGGGCAGCGGATACGAAACGAGAATGCAGTCGGTGAGATCAACACGACCGTCTATGATGCAGCGCGGCGTGCTGTCGCAACTATCAATCCATTGATGGAGCGCCGCACCTCTGTTTACGACGCCGTCGGTCGCCTCAAAGCCACTGTAGATCCCCTCAACGATCGCACAACCAACATGTATGATGCAGCAGGACGAAACACCGCGACACTCGATCAACTCGGCCGTCGGACGTCATTTGCATTCAATGCAGCAAGCCGCGTGGTTTCAGCCAAGAATCCACTCGGTTACGTGGCGACGTTTGTGTATGACGCTGCTGGGCGACGCATCTCGACGGTTGATCCGCTATCGCACCGCAGTTCGACGGTATTTGACGCTGCTGGCCAAGAGATTGCTACTATCGATCCGCTGCTCATTCGGACAAGCTTCATCTATGATGCTGCTGGGCGGGCAACGGCGTTCGTCAATGGGAATGGCGATCGTAGCACAACGGTCTATGACGCGATTGGTCAAAGAAGGTGTGACATCAACGCGAAGAGCCAAAGAACGACGTACTCTTATGATGCGATTGGGCAAGAAATCCAGTTTACGGATGCATTGGGACACTCCACTACTTCCATTTACGACAGCGTCGGCCAACTGGTTGCAGAGATCGACGCACTCGGACGTCGCTTGTCTCTTGCGTACGATGCAGCTGGCCGTCAAATTGCCAGTAGGAATGCCCTGGGGCTAGTGACCACGACGATCTACGATGCTGCAGATCGTGCTGTTGCGCGAGTGAATCCCGTAATGCAGCGAAGCACGACGCTCTACGACGGTGCGGGTCGGCAGACAGCGCAGGTCGACGCCAAGTCACACCGTGTCACGACTGTTTACGACTCTGCAGGTCGAACTATTGCGACTGTCAATCCCAACTCTGATCGAACAACGACCGCATTTAATTCGGCTAACGAACGGACCGCTCTGATCGATGCACGGGGCAATCGGACATCGTTCGTTTATGACGCGAACGGGCGCGAGATTCGAAGCGTCAACGCAGTCAACGAGTTGACCACGTTCGGGTACGACGCCGTCGGCCAGCGGACGTTGCGGCTTGATGCGCGTGGGTACCGAACGACGTACGTCTACGACGATGCAGGTCGAATCACAGGGCGGCGATATCCGAATGCCAACCGCAATACCTGGACGTACGATCCAGTTGGCAACCCACTCTTAATCGCGTCTTCTTACGGCCGTTACACCCGTACATTTGATCGAGTTAACCATGTCACGCGGCTTGCTCATCCGACCGGCGAGGTGTTCACCTGGTCGTACGATGCGATCGGCCAGACGAAGTGCATGGTCAACCCGGATGGAAAACGGACAACGTATCTGTACACTGCGGTAGGAACGCTCTCGCGGCTGATCAACGCTGACGGGGAACAGACAACGTTTACATACGATGCCATCGATCGTGAGGTTCAGAAGAAGCTCGACAACGGCACCTGGACCAGCCTGACGTACGACGATGCCGGGCGATTGGAGCGCGCAGTCAATTACATGAGCGACGACTCGGTCATCACTTCGTTCGACTATGGTTATGACGCGGTCGGCAATCGCACGAACGTCGCCGAAGCCGATGGCGAGCGGGTCACGTGGATCTACGACAACGCGTCCCAATTGCTCTCCGAGCGTCGAAGTGGATCGGATGCCTACGTGTCGACATTTGCGTACGATGCGGTTGGAAATCGGACACGGCTCGAGGAAGGCGCGGTTGTGACGACGTCGATTTACGACGCGGCCAACCGGCTGGTGTGGTCGGACAATGGATCTGGTCGAACGAGCTACTCATTTGACTCATCCGGCAACCAGCGCTCGATCGAGACCCCAGCGGGACACGTCACAACATACTCGTGGACGTACGAGAACCAGATTGCCGGCATCGAGCAACCGCTCGGCGATCTGGTGACGTACACATATGCACCCGTTACGAAGGACGCTGACGAATTCCGGGTTGAGACTGAATCACCGTCAGCGGTCACGCGGCACTTCTGGGACCGACACAATATCGTGTGGGAGACCGATGATGTCGGCACAGTCGATGCCGAGTACACGCTGGCTCCGAAGGAGTATGGCGATTTGGTGAGTCAGCGGCGTGGCGCGGACAGCTCGTTCTACCACTTTGATGCGCTGGGCAGCGCGTCGGCACTCAGCGACAACTCTGAGACCGTCACCGACAGCTACTTCTACAAGGCGTTCGGCGATGTTCTGTCCAGCACCGGCTCCACGGAAACTCCGTTCCAATGGCTTGGTCGGCTCGGCTACTACTACGACAGCACCGGTGGCCTCTACTCTATCAGGAGACGTTCATACGATGCTGCTGCTGGACGATTCAATACCGAAGACCCGCTTCGATTCGGCTCGGGCATGCCGAATCCGTACACCTATGCGGAAAACTCACCGATCACTTTTGGCGACCCTTCAGGGCTTGATCGCATGCCGCTGCCGGTAGAAGAAGGCGGAAATGCGGGTGGAACGTGGCTTATCGGTGGCAAGCCCGCAACTCAGGCGGAAGTGAAGGCAAATGGTGGAAACGGAACCTTTCGATTGAGTGACGGGCGAGAAGTTGAATTTCGATGTTTCCGACCAGACTTCTCACCTTACGTGATTGACGAACAGGAAGTGCCCATAGGAAAGGCGGATAAGACAGACATTGATCGCGCAGACAGCAAGGCGGGGCGCAACAGTCGCAGGGAAGGACTTGTCTGGCATCATGCTGCGTATGATCACTGTAATGGTAAGGCGTACATGCAATTGATCGATGCAGAATTACACACAGCCATTGGGCATGAAGGAGCCGCGGCGGACAAACGGAACAAAGTATCAACGCCAAGTTGCAAAGCTCATTTGACCGACAAGTTCAGAGACGTGTTCACGCCCCAGCATTGCCGCGGCAGAACGAAGTCGAAGTCTGGCGATGGAGATGGAAAGAAAGGGTGTCGTGTCCGCAACTTCTGCAAGCCAAGCAGAGGAGGAGTCATCACAAGTTGTGGAGCGTTCTTTCTGGCACTACTGGATGGTGCAACACTTGGAGAGGCTGCCGAGGGGACTCTTGAGGGAGCGCTCGACCTCGATCCGTTCCCGCAAGGCGAGCTTGGCCGAGATGACATGATTCGTCGGCCTCTGTGCCCAGAACCGTTGCTGGAATGCGACGACGCAACGACTTTCGCGGATCCGCCTGGGGCCGTTGCTGGCGACGTCAAAGTCACGGTCAAGTCCCTTCCGCTCGGGACGAATGACGACAGCGCAGTTGTGACGGACGATGGGAGCAGCGTTTTTGTACTTCAGATCATAATTGATGCTGATGAGTGTCATCAGGTCGTTGAAGTCGGAGTCTACTCCATCTCGCGTAATGGCGTATCCGACGTCTATCGCTGGGGACATCTTCCTCAGGAGCGAGTCACCGATTGGCCGGAGTACTATTACTTCAAGGTTCCATTCGTAGATGCGATGACACTTCAGGAAGAGATTGAGAAGGCGTTCACCTCGGGGGCCTCATGCTTCAACCTAAACGACTGGTTTGTTGGCAATGGAGTCTTGGTGGAGGATATGAAGGAAGTACCGTATATGAACACTGCGTTTCATGGTCCAGGAAATAAGTCTGAACAAGTCAATCTGTTTTAGGTTGAAGACAAGTTTTGGAGAATTCGCTAGCTGACTGCGTCGCGATACACCTACGTGCGTCGGTAATTCTTCAATGCGCCTGAAACACGAGACTTTTTGTACTCGCCTTTTGGTCACGACACGGCACATGTCGGCGATCTGTTGGCGTCGGCAGATCCACGTTTGCCATTGAATGAAACCATCGAATGATTGAGCTTTACGACTCAGCTCCGGAAATCAACGACCAACAGCTCGCACTCGTCGAGGGTGAGTTCGACGCTGGTTTCCCTGAGAGTTACCGTTCGTTCCTGTTGACCACGAACGGCGGCTTCCCCGTCGAAGATTGCGTCGTTCGCATTACCAGCGAACAAAGGTCGAAAGGACGAGACGTGCCGCTTGTGAAACTGTCCGGTGTTTGCAATGACGACCCGACGATCGATCTGCGTAGTAATTGGAATGAACTGGCGTTCGGTCCTCTGCCCAAGAAGTACGTTGCAATCGCTGATGCAGGTGCCAGAGACAAGTTTCTACTATCTCTACGCCCGGCGGACTATGGTGCTGTGTACCTATGGTCACCCGGGCGATCTCGCCCTGAGTTGCCCGCCGATGTTACGTTGAACGCGAGGAAGATATCGGACAGTTTCGATGCATGGTGTAAGACGATCGTGCCCAAAGCGAGGAAGCCGTTTCGCAAAGCTCCGTTCTTCCGGAGAATTGAGACGAATTCCCTCGACGATGTTCGTGGCCAATTGGAGAAGTCTCCGGAAGCGGCTGAAACGCTTGACGAGGATGGGCAACCGGCAATACTCGTCGCCAGTCGGTCGCCGAAGATGATGAAGATGTTGCTTGAATACGGTGCTGACCCCAACGTGTTGACTAACGGTCAGATACCCGTTCTCTCGCATCCGAGTATTGGAGTGGATGCTAGTGATTTGCTGATTCGTTATGGAGCGGACGTTGATGCGGCCGACGCCAATGGCATGACGCCGCTGATGCACACTGTGGGGCAGGCAAACGTGAGAAAAGTACGGGTGCTTCTGGATAGCGGTGCAGATCCAAATTCGCAAGATGGTATGGGACGCCGTGTCATTGACTTCGTGCCACTGCAGACACGTGGAGACAAGAATGTACTACCAGTGATCAAACAATTGCTGGACGCTGGTGCCGACGCGACGGAGTGGTTTGCCAAGCAGTGCGAGAGTCTCTCCGCAACTAGGGGGGCTATCCGCATTGCTCACGTGTTTGAAAAACTTGGAAGAGAGGTAATTGTTCGCTGGGTCGATTCCGAGTGGCTGAGAGCTCAGTTGGGCAAGACATTGGAGTTGAAGTCGGTTGATAAGCTTGGCTATTTGTGTCCAGAAACAGAGGCCGCAATGAAAGTGTTGAGCATGCTCCAAACAGACGAGTCGTCGGGAGCGTAGCACCGACGTCCCATGAAGTTGTCAAATGCGCTGGTGAATAGCTGCTGAATCACAGTGACTGCACTTTCGGAGTTTTTTGGGGTTAAGGAGTTCTTTTGGTAGGGCACGCATAATGATGTGCAAATGGAGGATCCGGATAAGCATTGTCAATGGGTAGTAATGGACTTCGGAATCAAGGAGACAGACGGTGTGGTCGACGTGGAATTGAAGAGCATTGCTCCGCCATGTCCTAACGTTGTGATCAAATTTAGTGACATAGAAGTTAGTACACTGCGCCCTGAGGTGATCGACGAAGTAGACCCGGCATGGAATCGGCCGTACGGGCCTTTGGCGAGAATGAACTTGTCATCCCTCCGTGAACAGTTGATTAGGCGCAAGTCGAGCGATCGTGTTAGCAACGAATGAGGTGAGCGGTGTTGAAGGCGTTCAACCGCGTGGCAGTCTCATTTTCGGTGTGAATGGCTTCGAAAATGCAAGCTCATTCATCATCGAAAGAGCTTCCCTTGCGCCGGGTGCCACTGGCTTTGCGCAATGGCGTCCGGGATTCTCGTTTTGTGTGGAGGTTGTTTGGGGAGAGGTTGGCCGCGAGCGATGAGAAGAATGAGTCTGCTCGATTCCTGGAGAAGGCGCCGAGTGCCACTGGCTTTGCCAGTGCGAACAAAAGACGACGATGGGCTCGGGCAGACCCGCGCTGGTCAAGAAAAGACTGCCCGCAGATAATCTGCGGTAGAAGTTCTTTGGCAACCTGGAAATAGCAGGAGATCGATTGGGCAAGCCGGGCGTTCGAACGACGGCTCCGGCCGCACCAGCTACACATTCGACGCGTCCGGCAACCAACGATCGATCGAAACGCCAATGGGAGGCATCACGACATACTCTTGGACGTACGAGAACCAGATGTCCTCGATCGAAGAGCCGCTCGGTGATCTGGTGACCTACACGTACGCCCCGGTCACCAAGGACGCAGACGAGTTCCGGGTCGAGACCGAATCCCCATCTGCAATTACGCGCCACTTCTGGGATCGCCACAACATTGTCTGGGAGACCGACGACGTCGGCACGGTCGAGGCCGAGTATACGCTCGCACCGCAGGAATACGGCGACCTCGTGAGCCAAAAGCGAGATACAGAAAGCTCCTTCTACCACTTCGACGCCCTCGGCAGCACGTCGGCGCTGAGTGACGATTCAGAAACAGTCACCGACAGCTACTTCTACAAGGCCTTCGGTGAAATTCTTGCAAGCACCGGCTCAACGGCAAACCCGTTCCAATGGGTCGGGCAACTTGGGTACTACAGCGACAGCAGCCGGAGTCTCTACTCGCTTCGATCGCGAGAGTACAGTTCGCAGAGTGCACGGTTTCTCTCAGATGACCAGTCAAACACAGAACAGAATCAAAACCGGTACGCCTACGCCGCCAACAATCCCGCGCACAACACGGAACCTGCCGGCCGCAATGACGACTACGTTCCGCTGAAGGACCGCGACCCGGTCGTCGAACACGATGGCGTCGAGCGTCGGCTCAATCAACTTCGTCTCAGAAACGTTCGCCGTGGGGCTGGACCACTGCTGAAGCTGGGAAGGATTTGCGCAGCTCCACCTCAACGAGTACCGTAGGGGAATGCGTGATGTGACAACTCAAAACTTCGGGCTGTTGATCGCATATGTGTTGCCAGGACTGACGGTCCTGTGGGGAGCAAGTCCGCACGCCGAGACGCTCCAAAGCTGGTTGGGGGCGATTCCGGGAGAGGTGCCAACTGTCGGGGGCTTCCTCTACGCGACATTGGCGTCCGTCGCAGTCGGTGTCATCGCCAATACGGTGCGGTGGTTGGTCGTTGATCGAATCCATCATGCGACAGGAATTCTGCGACCGAAACTCGACTTTTCAAGATTGCATGATCGAGTCGCCGCGTACGATTTCTTCAATCGCCATCATTACGAGCACTACCAGGCACACGGCAACATGCTCGTAGGGTTGGTGTTTGTGTACATCGCGAGACGCCTGCAGTCTGGAAGTCCATCCACCTTCGGCGTCATTGATCTGGGATACGTCCTGCTGGGAGCGGTCCTGTTCGCAGGCTCTCGCGATACGTTACGGAAGTTCTACACGCGAGCCGAGGCCGTCCTCTCTGACGAGAAGATCGGTCCGAAATCGCCGGAAGGCCAGCAGAGTCATTCCAAGCCCGCCGACCGGACGATCTGAGAGATCGTCACCTTGTAGATGCGGCAGAAATCGGCAAGCTCGACGGGATCGATCCGGCGTTCACCCGATTCGCATTTTGAGACGAAGGACGCATGTGCGCCGAAGTGGCGAGCAACTTGGGTTTGGGTGAGCCCGGCATCTTCACGCGCCTGACGAAGCACGGCCAAGAGTTGTGCGTACTTCTTCGTGTGCTGAGATTTCTTCATTTGATGCCGCAAGCCGGAAAGGCAGTTGCAGCAACGTAGGCGAGCACGTAGAATTTCCCAAAATGGGAAAGCCATGTTGCAAGCAGGGAGACAAGAGCGATGACAAACGGCACCGGGCGACGCAGCGGTTTACAACAACCGGCAAAGGAGGAAGTCACGAAGCCCAGCGAAAGGAAGTCGGAAGCGGCGAACCGGGGCGAGAAGGGGACCGCAAGCCAACCGTTGACGAGTGAGAAGCGGAACCGGTAGAACGCAGGCCGACTGTTTGATTCAGGGTACGATACCCTGAATGCGAAACGGTTACCGACAATAGACGACTTACGTCAAATCTGTCGCGGCGGGTGTTCGCCGCAAGTGATTGACGCCACAACACCTTCCACAAGCCCGCGAAAACGGCCTGTGAGTTCGGGACGTAGAGGGCTCGTCTCGCGGTCGTCGCGTAACCCCTTGCCAAGGCACCGGCTTCCGTGGAGTCGCCCAAGCCGAGTCGTCTGCTGTACCCGGAACATACCCTGAATCAGGAATCGCAATTCCGGGCCGCCCCGATCAGCTCGGGTCGGCGATGCATGTCTTGGGAATAACAGCAATCCGGGGGGCAACGGGGGGGCAGGATTGGCAATCCGGCCCCAATTCAAGTGAAATGTCAAATCGTTG
>CALJUK010000838.1 GCA_937975745.1 uncultured Planctomycetaceae bacterium
GCTACTGGTCTTCCAGAATCGGCACCCAAACCGAGCCGATTCAGTTGCTGGCAGAAGCGGTACGGCGACTGTCGTGGCGACGTGTGTCGGAGCAATCTTGCTGCTGGCACTTTGCCTCGTAGTGTTCAATGCGGAAAGCGGTCCGCTTCCGTACAGGTTGTACGCCTTGTACGTGCTGCTGATTGGGCTGGATGTGGTGCTCGGCTGCATTCGCCTTTGCCGATATCGCTACGAAAAGCGACTGCATATCGTAGAGAAACCACGCTGACGGAAAGTCACACTCATAGTGTGTAGCCATGTTAGACACTTATAAGTGTTATGTAAAGGATGGAATCCGAAATCGAAATTCTTGCGACAGTTGGAACGACTTTACGCAGATTGCGTGAAGAGCGTGGTTGGTCCCAAGAAGAGTTGGGTTTCGAGTCGGGGCTCCACCGCAATTACATTGGCGGCATCGAGCGAGGGGAACGGAACGTCGCGCTGCTTAATCTGGCAAAACTAGCGAAGGCGCTGGGGGTTCGTCCGCGAGACTTACTTCCATAGAGAGAGGAAATGCAGCACTTTGAAGTGGACCCCCGGAATCGGGACCAGTGGTTAAGGATTGGCCAATTGTAGTTTTGGGGGTGTCAATCCGCAGTCGAGACGTCAAATTGAGGATGCGAGTCAGCTTCGGTGCTCTTTGGGGAAATGGTGGTAAATGAGTCGGGTTCAACATTGCAATCCGACTTTGGGCATGCGCTCAAACCTATCGGATTCTCTCGGAAAACGCTGAAACAAGGCTGATTTCGGTATGGTTCCAAGCTTGCACACCAGCCGAAAAAAGTTCTACTGGTGTCCTCGATCCTCCACCTCGAAGGCATCTTGCGAACTCCGCAAGGTGCCTTTTTTTGTGCGCTGGTTTCAGGGACGCCTTGGAAATGAGCTTCAAATTCTCCCATCCCAACTCCCTTGGCAGGCAGTTCTTCACGGCATGTCTCGCAAAGCCGCTGGCTTGACGGCGAATTCCTGGGCCGGATGATGAACCAGAGCACCGAGGTATCCGTTCACGAGAGCGAACTGCGAATGTCGCGTCTCCGATGGAGTCGGGGTTCGCTACCGATTCAGAGGACTTGGCAGCGGGGAGGATGGGGCATGCCAATCGTGAATGTGGGAAATCGCAAGTACATCAACACGGATCGCATTACCTACGTTAAGCCGGAACGCAAGGGACGGCTGACGGTCCACTTCGCCGTGGGTGGTGGCGACATCACTGGCCCGAACTGCTGTGTCGTTTTGGAAGAGGATGAAGCAAAGACATTCGAAAAGTGGCTGATTTCCCCAGATGCAGAGAAATGATAAGGTGTTGCATTTGGACAGTGGGACAGCATGAAAACATCAAGCTCCGACACGTATTCGCACACGCAGAAGGCACCGCTCTGCCTCCTGCTCTACGCCTTGGCCGTCTCTTCGATTGCCTTCGCCTGGGCCATCGGAGACCAGGCGAGCTGGGTCATCGGCGGCTCCCTCGGCATTCTGTTGTTGGCTACCGCGTCCGGGTTTCACCATTTGACCGTGGAAGATCAGGGGGACGCGTTGGCGATTCGCTTCGGCCCCTTCCCGGTGTTCCAGCGGACCGTTCGGTATGCCGACATGCGGGTTGTGCGGACCGGCCGGACAACTTTCCTCGATGGTTGGGGCGTGCACACGAATCTGCGGGGAACCTGGACGTGGAATTTGTGGGGGTTCGACTGTGTCATCGTGGAACTGAATCGAGGTAAACTGCAAATCGGTACCGACGATGCCGACCGGCTGGCCGAGTTCCTCGACAGTCGCATCGCCGAAGAGTCCTCGTTATGACAACGCCCCCGGTGGGACCCCCCGCGCATGAGTCCGCAGCCCGGCCGTAATCGCCATTCCAGGGGAGACGATCCGCTCGGTGAAGGGGCGTCGCACTCTGGCGACGGAAACCGGGTAACGTGCGCGCTGTTGACTGTGATCGCGGTCGCGGGACTTTCTGTCCAGATCTTCACCGCAGCCCGGCTGACTCCCACGCATGATGAGTACTGGCATCTCCCGATCGGTTTGCACATGTGGCAGACTGGGACGTTCCAGCAGGACCTCATCAATCCCCCTTTGGTACGTCAATGGGCCGCTTTCCCGCTTTACTTGCAGGGAATCAGGCTTCCGGATCGCGAATTCACGCAGGAAAGTGATTACGGCGATGCTCTCCTGGAGGCCGCTTCCACCAATGTCCTGTCGTTGTACTGGCAGGGACGAGTGATGATTGCTCTGATCAGTCTGGTCGGGTATGCCATCGTCTGCGGACTGTGTTGGAAGG
>CALJUK010000839.1 GCA_937975745.1 uncultured Planctomycetaceae bacterium
CGCATCACCTCCTGCGGAGCCGGCCGACGGGTGAAACATTCGAATTGATCAGCCGCCTGCCGGACGAACATTTCGATGCCCGAGACCGTATGGCAGCCCCGCTGCCGTGCTTCCTTGAGCAGTAGTGTATTCTCGGGATTGTAGACGGTATCGAAGACAAGCATCCCCTCGTCGAGCCAGTTCATCGGGAACGGACTTTCTTCCACATTGGGATGCATCCCGACGGCCGTGCAGTTGACCAGAATGTTGGGGCTGACCGAGCCACGATTCTCCCACTGCGTGTGATGGCAGCCGAGTTCTTCGGCGAGGGCTTTGGCCCGTTTGTGGGACCGATTCGTGATTGTCAGGTCGGCGCCGGCCCGCACCAGGCCGAGCGCCACGGCCCGGGCAACACCACCGGCCCCCAGAATAAGGGCCGTCCGACCAGCCAGCGAATCCACAGCATCCCCCCGCTGTACCAGTCCCAGCCGAATCGAAGCCAGTGCCGCATCGTAGTCAGTATTGGTCGCATGCCAGGCGTGCGTTGTATCTCGGTACAGAGTGTTGGCTGCCCCAATGGTGGTCGCGAACTCGTCCCGTTCCGCCGCGTACGCCAACGCCGACTGCTTGTGCGGAATGGTCACGCTGTAGCCTTCCACCTGCAGCCATTCGAAGGCTTCCAGTGTGTCCGCAAACTGGTCTTCGGGAACTCGGAACGGGATGTAGACCGCGTCGATTTCCTCGTGCTCGAATGCTTGATTATGAATCAGCGGACTGAGGCTGTGTGCGATCGGATCGCCCACGACACCGAACACCCGTGTCTTGGGGCGAATCTGGTTGAACCGGTAAATCGAGTTCATCTCGGCGAAGGAAATCTGGCCGGGAGCCATCTCTCGCTCGCTACTGAACGCGGCGTAGGTAAATGGGCTGCCGTACTTCCCGCAGAGGATGCGACTCGGAATGCCAAGCTCTCCCATGCAGAAGCCAATCGTGGGGCGATCCGCCGTGGACACCAGCTTCAGCATCCGAACCATGTCGTGAGGGCTGTTGGCCATCGTAACCAGTTTGATGATGTCGCAGTCGGTCTCCAGCATCCGGGCGTAGATCTCTTCGAGATCGTCGGGCGTTTCGTCGAAATCGTGATGACTGACGATCCGCTTTGTCGAGCCATACCGCGGAATCTCGTGGGCGATATCAACTTCCAGGTCGACATACTCAGCCCCGCCCACGATGGCGGCCCGCAGCAGCGTCTGCCGTTGTTTCTCGTCCCCCATCCACCGCCCGTGATCTGCCTGTCGGCGAGCCGTCACGACAACCGGTGTCGGTCGGTCGACCAGCAGCCGGCCAAGATCGGGCAGTCGCGCCAACCAGTCCAGGCGTAATTCGACCAGTTCGGCCCCTTGCTGAGCCAACGCCTCATGTTCCAGGCGAACCATCTTGTGCCGCGTACGGCCGATACTCACACAAATCATGATGTCGTCTCAGACAGGCGAACGTCCCGACAATGGGACAACGGGCGATTTCCGAACAAACGGAACCAACGACGCGAACTTCACGATTCTGGCAGCAGTCGCCACGAATAACAACGCTGCTGACACCCGACCGAGACTTGTACGTCATGCCGAAATTACGTGAACGGCAAGAAAACCGGGGCTTTTCGTGTTCATCCTCTCTCGCGCTCCACGACATCGAACGCTGGACGAATTTCTTAGGCCGGCGGCGGGATAATCGCCACACGCAAGTCCATCACATTGGTCTGCGTCGGACCGGTCAGCAGCAGCCCACCGGTCTGCGCAAAGAACGGATAGGAATTGTTGATTGCCAGAAACGGACCAGGAGTCAAACCGGCTTGGACGGCTGCCCGGCGGACATCTCCGTCGAAATACGCACCGGCCGCATTGGTCGGACCGTCTTCTCCATCCGTTCCGCCGGAGAGAATGACCAGGCCCTCCAGACGTTCGGCCCACAACCGTTCGGCTGCTGCCAGGACAAGTTCCTGATTGCGACCTCCCTTGCGTGGCTGTGACGTTTCGGCCAAGGTGACCACCGGTTCGCCACCGCTGAGAAGACAGACCGCCTGACCCGGCGCGGAGTTCTCTCGAAGTTCGAGACACCGCTCCGCCAACTGCCGACCAACATCGCAAGCCTGACCGGCATTGTCGGAGCCCTCTGAAACCGTTCGAAGGCCCAACTCGCGAGCCCGCTTGGCCGCCGCTTCCACCGCAACCACGTTATTTCCAATGATGACATTCCGGACCCGGTCCCAGTTTTCTTCAGCCGTGTCGTGATTCCTCGCGACGTTGGCTGCCTGTTTAAGAACTCGCGACACGCTGTCCAGAACATCATCGGCCCGGGGAGCAAACCGCCTGAGAATCTCGAGGGCATCACCAGGTGACGACCGATCGGGTGTTGTGGGCCCGGAAGCGATCACATCGAGCGGATCGCCGATGACATCCGAGATGATCAGCGTAATGGTTCGGCCGGCAGTCACGGCCTTAGCCAGCTTTCCCCCTTTGACGGCCGACAGCCGTTTCCGGATGCAA
>CALJUK010000840.1 GCA_937975745.1 uncultured Planctomycetaceae bacterium
AACGAATCGATGGAACCGGACAACACGCCACAGGAGTTGCCTGCTCACGTGGTCGCCGCTCTCACTTCAGGCCAGTGACCCGACACAAGCCGCTCCGATGGATTGGCCCTACTGCCGTGGTCCCGAGATGAATGGCATCTCGCGAGAGAAGAACATCGTGGCGGATTGGGATCCAGAAGGGGGCGAAGGAAGCAACCTGCTGTGGAAGCGAGAAGACCTTGCCAGCCGTTCGACTCCGATTTCGATGAACGGCAAATTGTATGTCCTCACCCGCAGTAACCCCGGCACAAAGTCCGAAGGGGAGCAGGTCGTCTGTGTCGACGCGGCGACAGGCGAGACATTGTGGGAGAACAAGTTCAACGTCTTTCTGTCAGACGTTCCCGACACGCGTGTCGGCTGGTCGTCGGTCACGGGCGATCCAGTCACGGGCAACGTCTTCGCGCTGGGTGTCTGCGACTACCTGCAATGCATCAACGGCGAAACGGGTGAAACGATCTGGTCGCATTCACTCAGTGAAGAGTACGGCATGCTGAGCACCTACGGCGGCCGGACCAACTTCCCCACCAGTCACGAGAACCTGGTCCTGATCAGCGGTGTGATCATCGGCTGGCGTGAACAGGCCAAACCCAGGCATTCGTTTATCGCGTTCGACAAGCGGAACGGCCAGGCGGTCTGGTTTGACGGAACCCGTCCGCTCCCGGACGACACCACTTATAGCGCACCGGTGTTGGCTGTGATCGACGGCCAGTGGCAGATGGTGTTCGGCTCGGGCGATGGCGGCATCTACGGTTTCCAGCCCCAGACCGGTAAGCAACTGTGGCGGTACGATGTCTCGATGCGGGGTGTGAATACCTCTCCGTTGGTTGTTGGCTCGACCGTGTACTGCGGTCACAGCGAGGAAAACACCGACACGGTCAAGATGGGTGCGCTGTTCGCGATCGATGCTTCCAAACAGGGTTTGCTCACCAAAGAAAACGGTGTCCTGTGGAAGGTCGACGAGTGGTTTGTCGGAAAGTCGGCACCTCTCATGGTCGACGGTCGGCTGTATGCCATCGAAGACAACGCCAACCTGCTGATTGTCGATCCCAAGACAGGCAAGGAGATCGCTTCCAAGAAGCTGGGGACTATGCAACGCAGCGATCCGATCTACGCCGACGGAAAGATCTACACTTGCACGGCCAACGGCCGCTGGTACACGCTCAAACCAACCGAAGACGGTGTCGAAATCGTCCACAAGATGCGCTTCAACCGGGAAGAATCGCACGGCAGCCCGATCGTCTCGCACGGCCGGCTGTATGTCCCAACAACAGGCGCTCTGTATTGCATCGGTCAGAAGGATCAGGAGCCCGTTGCCGATCCGCGGCCTGAACTCCCCGCGATCAAGCCGGCGGCCGATCTCCCCGATCCGGCCCTGTTGCAGATTGCTCCGGTCGAGTCTCTGCTGTATCCGGGCGAGCGACAGGTCTTTCAGGCGCGGCTGTACAATGCGCGCGGCCAGTATGTCGGCATGGCTGAGAATGTCGAATACACACTCGACGGTCCGGGTCATATCGACGCCGAAGGTCGCTACACGACGCCCAGCGACCACGAACAGGCGGCCGTCATTGTGAAGGCCAAGTCAGGTGACCTCGAAGGAGAGGCCCGCATCCGGATCGTTCCGGAACTCGACTGGGCTTACAACTTCGACAACGGCCGTGTCCCCATCACCTGGGTCGGGGCTCGCTATCGCCATGTCGCCATCGACGAGACGCTGTGGTCCAAGTTGCGGGAACAGGATCGGCGGGCAGCTCAGCTGTATATCCACCTGATGTCCAGCTACACCCCGACCGGCGCACCGACTGCCAAGTATGCCGACATCTCGCCTCGTCAGGGCTGGACGGATCTGCTGTTGTTCCTCGGTCTGGTTGAGAAAGCCCAAACTGTGGACGCCGCGAAAGAGCTGCTGGACCCCAGTTTGAAGCTCCTGGCCGACGAGAAGGTTATCGGCGAATGGTCGTGGGCCGCGGGTGATTCCGGTCGCCCGCAGTTGACCGTCCCGCGCGGACCGCGAAAAATCGATGGCAATGGCGTGATGATCAAGATCACCACCATTCCCAAGGGGACCCGCAGCCAAGCCTGGATGGGGCACCCCAATATGAGTGACTACACGATTCAAGCGGACATGATGTCCGGCTCGCAAGACGGCAAGCTGCCCGATATGGGACTGATCGCCCAGCGGTACACCATCGACATGATGGGGGCCAGCCAGCAAATGCAGATTCGGACCTGGCCCCCTCAACTGCGGATGGCCGTCACGGTTCCCTTCGAATGGAAGCCCTACACTTGGTACACGCTGAAATTCAAAGCCACCACGCAAGACGGCAAAGCTGTCCTGTACGGCAAAGCCTGGCCCCGCGGAGAACAGGAACCGGCCGAATGGACGCTTCAGGCTGTCGACGAAAGTCCCAACCTGATTGGAGCACCGGGATTGTATGGCAATGCAAAGGATGGGGAAGTCTTCTACGACAACCTGACCGTAACACGGAACAAGCCGTCCGGGGATCAGACCGTCACGGCCAAACCGGCTGAGAGCAAACCGCCCGAAGGCGAATCAAAGTAGAGACAGCAAACGCAGTCGCCACCCTCGTGCGGCGTTTCCAGGGACTTTGTGACAACACATACCGAGCGCGACTTGCCGCACATTGCTCCGGGGAACTGTCTCCGGAGAATCGCTGCGAAGTCGAGTCTGCCTGATGGGGCTCGCCTGCCAATCACACGCAGGAGAGCCTCCCGCCACTGCAAGGAAATGACAAAGATGAACCACATGTTACGAACCGTCGGAGTTTGTCTGGGCCTGCTGGCAATCGCCGGCGGAGCCCTGTTGTCGGCCGCCGATGAGAAAGCCTCCACCTACGATCCCGTCGCCGAGGCGCTCGCCGGAGTCGCCAAGCTCAACGTCGGCAAGTATGACTGGCCGCAATGGGCTGGCTGGGCCGGCCGCAACAATACTCCCCACGGCGAAAACATTCCCACCGAATGGAACATCGGCGACGGAACCAACGTGAAGTGGTCCGCCAATCTGGGCTCGCAGACCTATGGTAACCCAGTGGTCGCTAACGGGCAGGTGTATGTTGGCACGAACAACGGTGCCGGCCATCTGAAGCGATATCCCAGCGACGTCGACCTTGGCTGCCTGCTCTGCTTCGACGAGAAGACAGGCGAATTCCTCTGGCAGGACTCCAGCCCGAAGCTCCCGACCGGTCGTGTCCATGACTGGCCTTTGCAGGGCATCTGTTGCGCGCCGCTCGTCGACGGCGAACGTCTGTGGTACGTCACCAGCCGGGGCGAAGTCGCCTGCCTGGACACTCAAGGTTTCCGTGACGGCGAGAATGACGGCCCGTACAACGCCGAACCCAACGAAAACAAAGACGAAGCCGACATCATCTGGAAGTTCGATATGATGGGCGTGCTGGGCGTCTCGCAGCACAACATGTGCAGCTGCTCGGTAACGTCGGACGGCAAAATCCTGTTCGTCAACACGTCCAACGGCGTGGATGAGTCGCACATCAACCTGCCAGCTCCCAATGCCCCCAGCTTCATCGCGATGGACCGCGAGACCGGCAAGGTTCTCTGGACCGACAAGTCACCCGGTGTCAACATTCTGCACGGCCAATGGTCGTCCCCCACGTTTGGAATTCTCGGGGGCGAACCGCAAGTTCTCTTTGCTGGTGGCGACGGCTGGTTGTACAGCTTTGCTCCGGAAGGAGACGGCCAAGGGAATTCGAAACTGTTGTGGAAGTTCGACTGCAATCCGAAAGATTCCAAGTGGATTCTCGGCGGACGTGGAACGCGCAACAACCTGATTGCGACACCGGTCATTTATGACGGCATGGTCTACGTGGCCGTCGGCCAGGACCCCGAGCACGGCGAAGGAGTCGGTCACTTGTGGTGCATCGATCCGACCAAGCGCGGCGACGTCAGCCCGACGATGGCGTTCGACGCGAAAGGCCAGCCACTTCCTCATCGCCGTATTCAGGCAGTCGACCCGGATGCGGGCGAGGTCATCAAGCCAAACGAGAACTCCGCTGTCATCTGGCATTACAGCGAGGTCGACCAGGACGGGAACGGGAAAATCGACTTCGAAGAGACGATGCACCGTTCCTGCGGCACTGTGGCGATCAAGAACGACATTCTCTACATCTCTGACTTCAGTGGTCTGTTCCACTGCTTGAACGCTCGGACCGGCGAGCCGTACTGGACTTACGACCTGTTCGCCGCTGCCTGGGGTTCGCCATTGATCGTCGAAGACAAGGTTTACATCGGTGACGAAGACGGCGACGTGATGATCTTCAAGCTCTCGACCGAGCAGGAAATTATCGCCGAGCACAACATGGAAAACGCTGTCTACACCACGCCGATCGTGGCCAATAACACACTATTCATCGCGAACAAGTCCAGATTGTTTGCGATCTCGAACGCGAAAGAGTGAGCGTCTTGACGCGCCCACCAACGAGTCGGAAGCGACGGACTCTCGCCAGCGAGTCTGGCGTGGCAGTGGCGGGCAGACAGGGAGTTGAGGCGGCCCTTTCAACAAGGGCCAGCCTCGGCGGCCAACATTGGACAGAAGTCTGTCATACCATGACACGAACAGCCCGACCCTCCCCCGACTTTCCTCCCTGCCAGGGAGAGGAGTTCTCTGGCCAAGCTGCCCGGCAGC
>CALJUK010000841.1 GCA_937975745.1 uncultured Planctomycetaceae bacterium
CACGACCGATTGGCCTCGTGCAGGAAGTTGTCCATCCGCTGGACAGCCGCCAGGTAGGTCTCTTGCAGAATGTCATCCGCATCGACGCGGTTGTGCAAACGGCGATCGAGCCGAAATTTCACCATTCGCCACAAGCGATCGCGGTACATCGAGAACAGTTCGGCCAAAGCCTCCTGGTCGTGCTGCAGGACACGATCAACCAGCATCTGAACTCGGTCTGACGTTTCGTCGGACATGTTGGTTGATTTCCTTAGCAAATCCATCGAAACAGGCGGCCATGTACATTTGTTCGAATGTGAATAGTCGTCTCGCATCGCCTTAATAAGGCAAACGTCGGGCGAGCAGCAGTCAACGCTCTGCAGAACGGCTGGAAAGCCGACGAAATCGACTTCCCGTCGCCTTCACAGTCACAGGGGGAATTTCGGTCGACAGAAATCAGCCGAAGAAGTGAACCCGCAATTCCGGCCCTTCCATTATCGAAGCGATTGCGTTGCGGTGTCAACGAGTTTCCTGTCGAACTCGGTGACGTTCGTGCTTTGTCATTCGGAAAAACGCACCGACGTGGTTCACATTGGTCCCGTGTCCACTCGATGTCGGGCGTTGGATTGCCTGTGCATGTCCGGAGTTTCTTCGAAATCGTGTTGAAAGTCTTCTTGAGGCCGCGTTGATACCTGCATCGGACGATTCGTTCGAGCTGCAATCGGGAGAGGCGGGGCAGACAACGCCCTCCCGGTTGCAGCACACTCTGGGGCAAATCGCTTCCTTGCAAAATGAGGTTTCAGGAGAGTTGAGACGCTCCCTTTCCCAGCCTGGGCGCTGGTAAGAATGCGTCGGCGACCACTTCTGAAGCGGCTCTCAGCACGCGACGAGCAATCGAGGCCCGAGGGCCAACCGCTCCCGGTCCGCGCCGGCTCCGACCATGTTGGAGAGACTGTCAGTCAGTTCCAGTTTGAAGGAGACCTGAGATGATGAGATTTGAGGCGACACGTAGAATTTTGAGTTCTTGCGGACCATCCGGAGCCGCCATCGCGGTCAGAGGGCTCTGCTGCCTGGCCGTTCTCTCACTGACCGGCATCGCGCACGCTCAATGCCAGGGTGGTGGCGGCTGTCGTGGTGGCGGACAAGGGATGATGTCCCGTGGAGGCGGAGGTGGCATGGGGATGAGTGGACGTGGTATGGGTATGGGTGGCGGGGGCGGCATGAATGGAGGTGGTATGGGTGGCAGTGCCAATGCCGGCCAGGCCATGGCCATGATGCAGTCCGCACAGCAGATGATGATCTCGCAACAGAACATGATGCGGGCCCGGCAGCAGGAGTATCAGCGCGTCATGCAGGTTCGCCAGCAACAGTTGCAGCAAATGCAGCAACAACAAGAGGCTCGTCGCGAACAGCTGCTCGAACGTCGTCGTCAGGCGGCCGTCGAACGGCGGGCAAAACGTGAGGGGAGCAGTTCGAAAGATTCCGTCGCGTCGACAACCCAGTCCAGTGACATTTCGCCCCAACAGGCTCTGCAACAGAGACCGAGCCGGGCGTACTTCGGATCGTCGACTCCGATCCAGTCGGACAGCGCACGTTGAAGGCCAGGTATGCTGAAGGCTCGATTTCCCGGTTTCGGCCGGGGAATCGAGCGGGCCGGAGGTAACTTGGACTAGCAGAAGCGGGTTCGTTCTGACTGCTGCCGGAAGATCATTTTCATTCCCCCATCTCTCGTCGTCACCTGCCCATCGACGACATCCTCGACAGAGTCAACGTCGGACAGTTCGCAGCGCGTTCGCAGCAGACGGTTCCGTCACGCTGCACAAGTCCGGGCCAGCGGTTCGAGTCATCGAACTGCCAGCATGACACGTCACGGGAACAATCTGCCGTCACACAGATGCGTTCCCACCAACAGAATCACTCACGACCGATTGTCCCAATCGAACGCAAGGGATTGTTGCAAGACATCCCTCATCGCACACGGTGTGCGCGTCGACGATCGCAACGGACACTTCGTTCATTCATCCCACAGAGAACTGACAACACGAACAGACAGAACGACAAAGGCGGTTTTCCGCCGTGATGGGTTTGGGCAATACGCGGGCAGGAATTTCATCACAAGACACACGGGAGAATCACAATGGCCAGCCGCAGAAACAGGAAACAAAAGACGCAGTTGCGACGACGACGATCGAGCCAAAGCCGTACTCCGCGGTTTACCAGCGAGGCATTAGAAGTACGGATGGTTCTGTCGGCCGACATGGCGGGCGCGATCATGCCGATCGATGGAGTGGGCAACAACGAACCGAATCCGGAACTGGGTTCCGCGGGGACCGAACTGCTGCGGATTGTCAGCGCAGACTACGCCGATGGCATTTCTGCTCCGTCCGGTGCCGACCGCCCGAGTGCCCGCGAAATCAGCAACATGATCGTCGCCCAGGACGAGTCGATCGAAAACACGCAGTCATTGACGAATCTGACCTGGTTGTGGGGTCAGTTCATTGATCACGATATCGACCTGACGGGAACGGCAACTCCGGCCGAGTCGCTGCCGATCGAAGTCCCGCAGGGGGATCCGTACTTCGATCCCACGGGAACGGGCGCCGAGGTGATTGATTTTTCGCGGTCGATTTACACCGAGGGCTCCGGGACGTCAATCGACGATCCACGCGCTCAAATCAACCAAATCACAGCGTTTCTCGATGGCTCGATGGTCTACGGCTCCGATGCGGAGCGGGAAGGGTAATTGCGGACACTGGAGGGTGGCAAACTCAAGAACAGTGATGGTGACTTGCTCCCCTTCAACACAGAAGGAATAGGCAATGCCGGCGGACCGAGCGACACGCTGTTCGTCGCCGGCGACATCCGAGTCAATGAGAATGTCGCATTGTCGGCCATGCACACACTCTTCGTCCGCGAACACAACCGGCTGGCAGAAGAGATTGGCGACGGTAATCCGTCCCTTTCAGACGAGGAAATCTATCAACAGGCCCGCGCGATTGTCGTAGGAGAGATTCAATCCATCACCTACAATGAGTATTTGCCCGCTCTGTTGGGCGAACGCGCGTTGCAGGACTATGGCGGCTACGACCCCAACGTGAATCCTGCGATCAGTGTCCTGTTTTCGACGGCCGCCTATCGCTTCGGACACAGCATGCTCTCTAGTGAGCTAGCACGGCTGGACGCCGACGGCCAAGTGGCCGACGAAGGGAACCTCTCCCTGAGCGATGCGTTCTTCTCGCCAACTCAGCTGACGGAAAACGGCATCGATTCTCTGCTGCGAGGCCTGTCAGCATCAACAGCACAGGAGATTGATCCCTACGTTGTAGACGATGTTCGCAACTTCTTGTTCGGCCCTCCCGGTGCCGGCGGCTTCGACCTGGTCTCGCTGAACATCCAACGCGGCCGCGACCACGGACTGCCCAGCTACAATCAGGTCCGGCTCGAACTCGGACTGGAACCCGTCCAGACCTTCTCGGACATCACGTCAGATCCCGAACTGCAGTCCAAGCTTGAAGAGACCTACGGCAGTGTCGACCAAATCGACGCGTGGGTGGGAATGTTGTCGGAAGACCATGTGGACAACGCGAACGTCGGTCAGACGACTTTTACGGTTCTGGTGGAACAGTTCCAACGGCTGCGTGACGGAGACCGCTTCTGGTACCAGAACGTCTTCCAAGGTCAGCAACTGCAGGACATCCAGAACACCACGCTGGCCGACGTGATCGAACGGAATACCGAGATCGCGGGTCTGCAGGAAAACGTCTTCTACGACAGCAGTGTGCTGTATCACAAAGTCGCCGTCGGCGACGGGCCCGCCAACTGGACGCTGTACGTCGAAAACGGCAAGGTGGCACTCCGCGACAACGCCACGCAAACTCTTGTGCAAAGTTTCGACGTTGATCAGATCGATACAGTCATTCTCGTCGGGGCCAACGGCCAGGACGACCAGATCATGATTGACATCGGACGCGCGAATCTGCCGATGGAGAGCGGCATCCTGGTTTATGCCGGACACCACGACCACGACGAGTTGACTGTCCTGGGAACGAAGTTCAACGACAGCTTCAACGTCGACCGCCACTCGGTGGACCACAACGGCACATCAATTGGATACGCTGGGATCGATCACCTGACGATTCGGGGTGGCAGCGGGGACGACTTCATCCGAGTCTCGCCCAGCGTTGTCATCCCAACGATGTTGCACGGTGGATTTGACAACGACGTGATCTTCGGTGGTAGTGGCAACGACGAAATCTATGGATCGAATGGCGATGACAAACTGTACGGGTCGGCCGGCGATGATGTTCTCGCTGGCGGTAACGGCGCCGATCGGATGTATGGCGGTGCCGGGCACGACGTCATCCGCGGAAATCGATTCGATCTGTCTGACGAAGTGATGGTTCCACGCATCGTTTACCCAGTGCCGACCACCGGCGGCGTTTTCGCGAATCTGCCGAATCTGAGTTCGTCCACTCCCAACTCGCCCAACCTGGGTGACGCCGAACAGCCGACAGGTCTCGCAGCGCATGGCCGCGTCACTCAGGGACAATCGAGTCGGGCGACTGCCCAGAATCGCGGGCAGAACAACGGCAATGCCGCGAGGCAGAATCGGTCGCACAATCAGCAGAACGATGATTCGTCGCCAACACAGCAACAGCAAGACGGAAGACCGGACAACTTCGCGATGCTGGACAATGTGTTCGCTAACCACGTTG
>CALJUK010000842.1 GCA_937975745.1 uncultured Planctomycetaceae bacterium
AGCTGATCGACTGTCGGGCCGACAAACGTAATTCCTGCATTCTGGCAAGCACGGGCCAGCTCTGGGTTTTCGGAGAGGAACCCGTAACCGGGGTGAATTGCGTCGACGTGGACCTCTTTGGCCAGTCGGATGATGTTGGGAATGTCGAGGTAGGCCCGGATCGGTTCGCCCGGTTTGCCGATCTGAAATGCCTGGTCGGCTTTGAAACGATGTAACGCGTAGCGATCTTCGTACGAGTACAACGCCACCGTGCGAATTCCCAGCTCGGTTGCGGTACGAAAAACTCGGATGGCGATTTCGCTGCGGTTGGCGACCAGAAGTTTCTTAATGGTTTTCATCTATGGGAGCGAGTTTCACAATCTGGGCGGAATCGAATCCGCTGGGATGGAAGCCTGCTGACATGGCAGGACAGATCTCGACCTTCGGTCATTCGAGGGCCATTCTGGCGAAGCGATTTCAAAACCGATGGATGCTCCGTTCTTGTTCGGAAAATACTGGCCGAACACCCACCATCAACCGGTTTTGAAACTGGTTCGAGAACCACCCAAAGGGCTGTCGTCTGAGCCGTCGAGTTGCCGGCCAGAGAAACCGGCCCGCTGTGCCCGTAGGATAGCCGATTCGCCACCCAAGTTTCAACGAGGCCCAACAGACACAAACTCTCTTGCGGACTTGCGTACGTCTGCCCGACGATGTCGAATAGCCAAGAAACCCCGTAATCGAACCGAAGGCCGGAGCTCGTTCTTCCACAACCTCTTATCTTGGAGACGCCGCCCATGTACTCAAATGATCACTTTCTTGCGAATTGCCTCGCCCGGAGAACGCGTCTGTGCTGGGCCAGTGCCATCTTGGTGTGTGCCGCCTGTCTGTGGCAGGTCGCGACCGCTGACGCGGCCGAAGGAATTGACGACCTGATTGCCGCCGACGCAACCGTCGAGAAGCTCTCCGGGGGATTCAAGTTCACCGAGGGGCCGGCCTCCAATGCGGAGGGAGATGTCTATTTCTCGGATATTCCGAACAGCCGGATCCATATTTGGACAGTTGACGGCAAGCTGGCAACCTTCCGCGAGAATTCTGGTCAGGCCAACGGCTTGTATTTCGATCATGCCGGTAACCTGCTTGCCTGCGAAGGGGGAAATCGCCAGGTGACGTCGATCGCCATGGACGGCAAAGTGACCGTCCTGGCCGACAAGTTCGACGGAAAGCGATTTTGCAGTCCGAATGACCTCTGGATCCACCCGAACGGCGGAATCTACTTCACTGATCCGCGGTACGGCTCGCCGGATGGTCTCGAAATCGACGGATTTCATGTTTATTACATCACGCCCGATCGCAAATCGATCCGCCGCGTGCTCGAGAACCTGGTGAAGCCGAATGGCGTGGTCGGAACACAGGACGGAAAGTTTCTGTACGTTACCGATCCTGGGGATTCGAAGACCTACCGCTATGCGATTCAGGGGGATGGAACGCTGACCGACCGGAAACTGCATGCTCCCCAGGGCAGCGATGGGATGACATTGGACGAGAAAGGGAACTTGTACCTCACACGTGGAGGCGTCCAAATCTACAGCCCCAACGGTGAGAAACTGGGAACGATCGAGACGCCCGAGGCTCCTGCGAATGTCTGCTTCGGCGGTCGAGATGGCAAGACGTTGTTCATCACGGCTCGCACGGGGCTGTACTCGATTCGCATGGCGGTCGCCGGACAGCCGAGTACCCGCAAGTAAGCGAACCAGCACGCCCTGGTTGCCGGATGTCACACGCGACTACGCGCCCTCTTGCGCGAGTTGTCGGACTCGCCCAAGAGGGCGCGCCGTCGCTGACAGTGCCGTCGCTGACAATGCCAGTCTGCCGCCCGTCTGATGCCGGCCTACCGCCAGACGACTGCCAGGACGCAAATGACCACAACCGCGACGGCGAAGGCGATCAGTAACACTCTACTGTTGATTTCGGAATGGTCTGACGTCGGGGAGGAGAGAAGTCTTCGCGACAAATTGGGACGTGCCTTCTCATCGCGGTCCAGACCTTCGACACGGTCGAGTTTTTCGCGGCTGTTCGGTCTTTCGGCATGCGCCGTGGCCGTCGCCTCGTCCTCAAGAATCCGCCGCAGTTCGTCACCGACCACTTCGGCCCTCGCCAGTCTCTCCGAGGCTTGCTTGGCCATCAGCCGAGTGATCAAAGTCTCCAGGGCGGGGGGGCAGGACGGAACCTTGTCGCGGACCGAGGGAATGGCGGCGTCCAGGTGCTGGTCGAAGATTTGCGGGATCGTTCGCCCGTCGTACGGGACCGAACCGGTCATCATTTCGAACAGCAGGCAACCGAGGGCGTACATGTCAACAGCGGCTGTGAGGCCGGACTCCCCCCGGATTTGCTCCGGCGCCATGTAGCGGTACGTGCCGACGGTTTGCCCCTTCGCGGTAATTCCTTCCCGTTGGTTGTCGCGTGCAATTCCAAAATCTCCCAGCTTGAGCAGGCCGTCTCCGGAGAGAAAAATGTTTGCGGGCTTCAGATCGCGGTGAATGATCCCGGCCGCGTGTGCATGCTGCAATGCGCGAGAGATCTGGATTCCGCATTCGACTGCCTCCTGCCAGCTCCGTCGTTCGCGGCGCTGCAGGACTTCCTTCAGCGATCCACAATCGAGCAATTCCATGGTGTAGAACAGGCTGCTGTCCTCGATTCCCCCTTCGTAAAACCGCACGATATTGGGATGATTCAGCTTCTGCAGAATGGCGACTTCGCGCACGAAGCGTCGCTCGACCATCTCGTAGTGCTGCCCGTCGCTGTGAAGTAGTCTGAGGACAACGGGTTGCATCGTCTCTCCGTGGTGCGCTGCAAAGGCTTGTCCCGCAC
>CALJUK010000843.1 GCA_937975745.1 uncultured Planctomycetaceae bacterium
GTTTGGCGATGTCCTTGCGGCCTTTGGGTGGGGCCCGTGGCATCGGAACCGGGGGAGCCCGGACGCGCGGAGGTGCGGCCACTAGGTTCGCGGCTTGGGTGGTTTTCGCGGGCTGAATTTCCTCGGTCACATCTCGACCGTCAATTCGGACCCGGCCGTCAAGCCAGTCCAGCCGCATCCGGTCGACAACATCGGCGACGGCCCGTTCGTCATGTGGGTCAATGTCCCGATCGAGACAGGCGAACGCGACGGCCCGATACATGGCGCCTGTATCGAGAAAGGTGAAACCGAGCCTGCGGGCCAGGCCACGGGCGGCTGTGCTCTTCCCGGAGCCTGCCGGCCCATCGATGGTAACGATCATCGAAATCTCGACTCCCTGACTTTCGCCTGCAGGCTTTCGATGGAACCTGACCTGGCCGTTCATCACTCTGCGAATTGCAGTTCGATATCCGCAATCTCGTGCGGTGTCACTTCTACACGGACAACATCGTCGATGATACTCAACTCGACAATGGTCTTCCCCCGGAAGTCAATCTGCCGAGCCGACACCGGAGTCCGAAAGCATCGCAAGCTGGCCGTACATCGCCGACCTTCGGTCTCTCGCAAGCGGACAACAACGCGAGGTCCGCGGGAATTGCCGCGGGACGGCATGTCTGTGCTTGACGGCAAATCGCCCGAGTCCAACCCGCCGGTCGCTTCCCAGGATGGCTGGTCGGTCGCTTCCAAGGTGTCTTCCGCGTGGCCTGAGTCCACTCCCACTGAGTTCGCCACATCCGAGGCCGTAAGGTCGCTGGTGGCTGCGGCAACGTCGCGGGAATGCGTCGACTCTTCGTCGCCCGCCAGGTCGTTGCCAGCCAAATCGTCGTGGTCCACTTCAACCGCTGGCGACGGGCAGGGAATCAAGCGGCTGATCAGCACGTTACGAACGTCGAGATGGAAAAACCAACCGGCCGGTTCGCCCGAGACGGCTTCGGACTAAACCGGAAGCACCAGTGGTGGCGTCAGCAACTCTTCGGCCGCCTGCATCGGATAGTCGACGTCGTATCCGATGGCGAAACGGAACTTCCGCCGCGTTTCCCCTTCGGCAAGCAGAATGCAGTCGACCATTCGCATCCCTGTCTTGCGGTGGAACGTCGCATGAGGATGCAGAATGGTTGTCCGCTCGCTGTCAGAGGCAATTTCAAGATATTCGGAACTCTCGAACCGCTCGGTCGCGACGGCGTGAGCACTTCCCAGAAGTGATCGGGTCAGTCTGGCGGCGGCGTCATTCCAGGCAAAGCGGCAGGCGAAGTAATTCAGCCAGGGATTTCCATCGGGCAGGACAACCGGTTCGAGTTCCAGATCGACTTCGACGAACGGACGAAACCGATTGACCCGCAGACGCGGCGGGAATGTGGCCAGCACCTTGTCGGATGTCTGGTCGAAGATCTCGCCCTGACACTCTAATTCGCCAATCAGCGGGCCGTCGCTCGTCGCTTCCCAGTGTCGAATTCGCAGTTCGGAAGAGTACGACCGCTCGTCGGCAATGTCGTTGGTTCGGGTGATCCGCGCGCTGGGGAAGCGAAATGCGATTTGCTGACTCAGCCGGTTCGGCTTGCGGCCGAAACCCTTCAACTGCGAGATTCCCCCGGTTTCTGCGTTGAGATGAACTTCGAAGAACTCATTCCGCAGCATGGCCTCTTCGGCCAACGTGGGGTAGTCTCCGACGTCGTCGCCGGCGTCCTCCAGCGCGCCCCGTTCGGCTGGAATCCACACGAAGCCGGACCCGGGCAGATTGACGGCGACTTTCCGGCGGAGTCCGTCGAACTGCGTTCCTTCGACCGTTTTGCTGCGAGCTGGCGGAAGCAATCCCTCCGGCCAGTCGATGTTCGCTACCCTGCGGAACGAGATCGTGTTGACCACCAGCACGCCGTCCCCCGTACGCTGCCGATCGAGCAGAACCTGCGAGATGGCATCGGCAGCCTCTCGCTCGAGGACATCGAGCATCTGATCGGCAGCTTCCCAGTCGGCTTCAGTCGCTTCCGCGTGAGCCTGCTCCAGAACGGCCTCGGTTTGCTGCTCGGTTTCGACACTCGGACTCTGCCCCGCGAGAAGCTCCGCCAGCACCTGATACCAGCGAGCGGTGTTATATCGGCGACGTTGTACTGCCTGTCGCTGATAACGTCCCGCGGGATCGGCCTCGCGCTTGGCAACCGCTTGTGAAAAAGTCGGCGTGAGGTACTCGCTGGCCTTGTACGACGACAGTCGGCCAGGCGTCTCCGTCTGATCGAAAAATCCTTCCAGCGTGACAAACTTTCCAAGGACGGGGGCGTAGGTGTGAATTCGCTGAATGTCGGCCAGCCAGGGTGTCTGCACTTCCGGCCAACGTGCCAGCACGACCAATGCCACCTGGTCCTGCTCCATCGACTCGGCCAACCGCTGCGGAAACCGGAGGAAACTGGCAGACGAATCGGCCGCCAGGGGAATCCGCGTCATCGCATCAATGACCGATCCGTCACAGCCTTCCCAACGAATCTTACTTTGTTCGGCATCGGGGTAGATGCCGTCATCGAATGCGACATGCAATGCCGCCCGGTAGCCCAGGCGATTGAGAACCTGCGGAGTCTGCACGCAAAGCCCAAAACGGCGTCGGCCCCATGTTCGCGGTTCGCGCCCGGTGATCTCGCGGTAAACCGCATGTCCTTTGCGGAACTGCCACAACCACGAGTCAACGGGAATCATCGGCACGGGACCTTCGTGAAACTCCCCTCCGACAACGTCAGCCGTTCCACGTTCGCAAGCGGTCCGCAACCGATCCTTGAGCTGTGGATGAGCGGTGACCAACTGCTGCAGGTCCTCACCTGACAATAAGAATGATGTCGGCGTGGGGTCTTCAATGGCCTGGGACAATGCGCTGACGGAGATATCGGGAATCAGCAGGCAGAGGTCGATCAGGTAGCAGTCAACGGGGTAGAACCGCTCGCGAGATTCCATCAACACATCGAAGCAGGCTGTCAGGTGACTGCGGGCTGCGTCGGCGTCATTCGCCAGAACGGCCCGTGAGGCGGCCACTACTTCCCGCTGAAGGTGGACTTCATCCATGCTGTTAAAGTGGTGCATCTGCCGGGTCAGCAGTTCCAGTTGCAAATAACACGTTCCCAAGGCCAGGCAGTCGGCGACCAGTTCCGGGTCGAGATCGGCGACGTCCAGACCTGCGAGAACGGCAGCCAGCATCTCGTTGCGTTCGGTCATGCCGTCGACCACAACGACCCCGGACGCCTGCAACCGCTGGAGAGTGCCAGCCGGCACCAGATCCCGGCAGCAGGTGGGAACGATGACAACCCGCTGACCACCATCTTCGAGATGATCGTCAGCCCTCCGCCACGTCGGGAGGACACCGGCCGCCGCGATCAATGCCGGATGCCAGGCAATCGCGAAGGCATTCAACAGACCGGCCGCTTCGTCCTCGCCCAGTTCGGTCGGAAAGTCCTCCAACCCGTGGCTGGGAATCAGAATCACGATGTCTTCGATGGCCATGCCCGCTGTCTTTCTGTAGCGTCTTGCATCATCCGGGACCAAAAACCCGGAGAAACCCCATCATACCGACTGTCAGCAAGTTGGTCAGTGAACCGTGGCAGAATCGAGGCCAGATGCCAACTGTCTGAAGAATTCTGCCCCGGGCGGACTTTTTGGGGAACTTTTAACGGCTGGGTCTCGTCGAAATACTGGTTCCACGACCGAACGGCGCGCGGGGGCAGGCCGCTGTTCGGGCCGTGGGCCCAATAATCTAGGGGAAACTCCGCACAATCGACATGACACTCCATTATCTTACCGTTGGTTGATCCGTCGTCCGACGTTCGGTGGTGTGTGGGCAATTTCCCCTATGACTGCTGTGACCGGCCTCTGCGACCGGAAACATGCCGACTCAACTGGCAGTCCACTCGACGAGGCCTGTTGACAGTCCAATAATTTATTGGATAGCATTGACTTATGGCGATCGCCAGAGTCGATTCTGACTTATCGCTTTCAGGTACCAGCACTTGGCTGGTGGGACATCGACAAACACCGG
>CALJUK010000844.1 GCA_937975745.1 uncultured Planctomycetaceae bacterium
GTTGCGGTTGGGGAAGCGCGCGTCGTCGGGCCCCCGGCCCGCGTGCGCCCAACTGCACTACAGATTCTCGGGGCGGCAACTGGCGGAAGGTTGGACTATCGGGAAGCGGAATTGAAACGACTGAGATCGGAGCCCTGGCTGGATTGGCTGGAACTCGATCTGCCGCCTGGTAGTGTCGTTCGCCAATTCATGAATGGTCGTGATCGATTGGGAGCGTTTCAAGTGAGGGCAGCCGATCGCGAAGCGGTTTCACGTCGCGTGGATGAAGTGACACAGCGATTGGAGCGTCGTGTTGAAACGCCGCTGTAATTTGTTGCTGGGGGGGGACTGCAGGTGGACGTCAAAAGTGTGATGGCAATGGTCAGAAACCGGATGAACCGGAAGGAAATCTACAGCCGGCCAGAGTTCTGGAATGCCAAGGCCCAGCAGTTCTCGGGCAATGCGGTTTCGATGTGGCCCAACAATGCTCTGAACGCGCTCTATCACCGGGAGCAGTCAGCCGTCGTGTGTGAACTCTGTCCCGATGTTGCGGGGCAGAGAATTCTGGACATCGGCTGTGGTACGGGCAGGCTGTCGCGGCTGCTCGCCGAAAACGGCGCTCTCGTAACCGGGATAGACTTCTCCGAACGGACCGTGGAGATCGCTAACAGTCTCTCCAGCGGTGACAATCCGCGGTTCCTCGTGCGTTCCATCTTCGATCTGGACGAGGAGAAACAGTACGACATCGCCTTCTGTTGGGGGGTTGTAACCGTTGCCTGCCGCGATCGTCAGGAGTTGGCCGACGCGATCGTTCGGATGCAACGCTCGCTGAAACCGGGGGGGAGAGCGATCTTTCTGGAGCCAATCCATCGTGGCCTGCTCAGTCGCGTCCTGGACCTATCGCTCAAAGACTTCCTGGCGGTGCTGGATGAGGCCAACCTCGAAGTCAACGTTGTCCGGCAGCTCCATTTCTGGCCGGCTCGCGTCAGTCTGGCCTATTTTCCCTGGCCGGCGTGGATAACGGTCCCTCTCTACCATCTCGGTCAAACATTGATGCGGCTGCCGGGGCTGTCGAAGTTGGGAGATTACAAAGCCATCTTGGCACACAAGACGAACTAGAACTCAATCGACCGTCGGATCCCCACACTGACAGTCTCAATGTGAGAGGCCGATAAACAGGAAGTGAATTGAAGGCTCGACATGAGCCACTCGCCCGGCGGCAGGCGTATCGTTCGCATCCTGAATTACATGCGACTCGACGACGCGGGCGATCCCGTGGGAAGTGGTTCGACAGAGTCAAGAACAGATGGTGGTGGATCGGCTGGGACGATCTTGTAGGCACGGAACAGCGGACACCGAAACGACTCGCGGCATTGGACAGCGGCATCGTAATGTTCGGCAAGAAGCGTTTCTAAGATCTGATTCAGCGCCGGATGGCTAATAAGACGGAGTTGTGGATTCTGGGACATCTCTCGAGGGAGGTCCGTTATTCCAAGTGTCGCCAATTGCCCATCGAACCTTGGTGTCAGCTGTCGACCACCGAGCCAGAGAAATTGCCAGTCCGCGAACTCGTAGACATCATCCAATGGGCCGATGACATCGAAGGGAAACGGATTCCAGACGACGTACAGGAGCTCGTCCTTGTCGGGCAGTTGGGCGAGATGTTCCTGGAGAACGCCCCGGGCCTGCCGCATCAGTTGATTGTCCCGGTAGATAGGGGAGTGCCCCCAGGATCGAGTGAACAGGTTTAGGGCGCCGGGGAGCAGGCGTCGATTGCTACGGGGGGGCGGCTGGGGGCGGGAGCTCTCAACGGGCGTTGCCTCTTCTCGGGGAGGCTCCTGAGGATCATCGGGTGATCGTACGGTCGTGGCAAAGCGAGGAAGAATACACGCCGACAGCATAAAGAACGCCAGCCCTGGAATCAGAATCCGTTCGGGGAGCTTGAGAAAGGTCAACATGATCAGAAACACGATCAGGATCCACGCGAGAGTACCCATGAGAAACCAGAATGCGGAACGCTGTTGAACCCGATGCAGGCAAAGCAGCAGACAGAGAAGCGTCATGCCGAGCGCGGTCGCGCTGCCAATCACCTTGGAGATCATCCAAACACACGCGACAACGATGGAGCGCGGGTGAATTCCCTGCTTCACCGCCGCCTTCTCGGCGAGCGTCTGCAGAGTTTGCAAATCGTGCACGTGTGGCGCTCGATAGAACCGCGACATTAATACCTGAAAATCGTTCTCCGACCAACCGACTGAATCGAAGACATCCTTTGTTTCGGGCGTGTAGGCCACCTCGCCGTAATCGGTGATGTAGAAAATCTCACGATTGACTTCGCGAAAATGTTTCCATTTCGGGTCGCTGCGATAAGCGGCCATATCGAGCTGATGGCACAGGAACGCTAAACCGACCATGACGACACCATAGCCGAGTGGCCAGGTCGGTTGAAAGGAGTCTCGCCGTTTCCAAAGGAGATACAAGGTTGGAGCACTGGCGAGCAGCCCGACAAACAGAAAGCTGCCCCAACGCACGAGCGAGCTATAAACGCCCAACAGGAACGCGGCCACCAGGGTAAGGTGCCGTTCCAACGGTCGGTTCGAGTGAATCGTCGCCGTCATCCACAATGCCCACGCCGCTACCGCACCAATGGCTGCAGTCGATGTGAACTGGAGCTGAACGACTAACGCGGTCGCGGCGCTTAACAGCCAGACTGCGACAAACAGGACTGTCGGGCGGGTCGACTGATTCCGCAAAATGGAGTACACAATTCCGATCTGTGCAGCAGTCTGCAGGACCAGCAGATTCAACCCGTACCAGGGGATATGCGGCTGGAAGGCGAAAAGTGCTCGAAGGGCGTGTCCCAGCCAGATGTGGGAAAAAATCAGGTAAGGCGTGCCGACACCGTTGGGATCATCGGCTCCCGAGGCCACCAGCACCATTCCGATATCGTCGCTCTGGTCGTAGGCGGGTTGATAGAAGACGAAAAACACGACCCAGAACAGACTCACGAGCGCGAGGCTGATCAGCAGCGGAGATCGATACGGCCTGTGGCCTGGCGAATCTGTCATGCTCGCTACTTCTTCGCCGGCTCGGTGACTATGACCGTGACGAGCTTGGACCACGCGGCAAATTTCTCCGTGGACTCCTTGGATCGCGACTCGGCCGCCTTGGCAAGTCGTTCTGCCTCGGCCTTGGCCTTGTCGCCGCGAGCCACCTTGTCGGCTGCGGCCTTTGCCGCGTTCTGTGCTGTCTCAACCGCCTGTTTGGCCTCTGCCACTTTCTTCTCCAGCTCCGCCTTGGATGCTTCATCTGCTTTGAAGAGATTCTCTTCGGCTGCTTTCGACGTGGCCAGCGCCGTGGCGACGGCCTTCTTTGTCAGTTCAGCATCCGTCTGGGCAGCTTGCAGAAGAGCTTCGACCCGCTTCAGCTCTTCAACCGCGCGCTCGCTGGCGGGAAGATTATGGTGATATCGCGTCGTTCCAACGCCATCTCGAGCGAACTGTTACCGACCTGCTGCGACGTCGAAGTTGCCTGTCTTGTTGAAGTTGATCTTCAGGACGGCATCGCCGCCTGCTTCGGCCACATTGACACTGGGAGGACTCCGGTGGATGCCGTACAGCCCGTCGACCGTGACAGTCAATCCACCCTTGCGGCTGCCGGAGTCGGCCACGCGAATCGGGAGGTCGATCTCCTGTCCGATCTCGACGGACAAGGGCTCCTTGTTCGTGGCCTCGATAATCACCGGAGCCCGTTCGAATCCGTTGACAGAAAGCGGAATCTCGGTCGTGAGGCGCGAGCGAACTCGGATCGAATCGGCGAAGACGTGTCCCCAGATCAACGCCGCGAACCGCGCGTTACGCACCACTTCGCGGTCGCCAACAGTCGTTCGCCCGACGATGCGGATGACTCCACTCCACGGAGCAGCCGTGTCGCTGGCCGAGATAATCAGCTTTCCTTCGTTAACAGTTCCGCCGCGAACAATCGGGACGGCAGTTAAACAGTCGGGAGGTCCCTCGGACGTCCCGATAAAAATGCCCGCGAAGTAGACTTGCTGTCACGCTGCGATGGAAG
>CALJUK010000845.1 GCA_937975745.1 uncultured Planctomycetaceae bacterium
GGTGATGCTCAACTTCCTGACGTTCAACCCTGCCCGCACGATGAAGCTTCTTGAAGAGATCGCCGGCAAAGCCAAATGGCCGGAAGTGCTCGCATTCCGTCCGGGTCCGGGGCGTGCGCACCTGGCCTGGCAGTTGGCTCACATCGGCGTGACCGAGGAACTCTTTGCGACGGAACGGCTTGTGGGAACCTCCCCTGCCTGGCCGGAGTTGGTCCCGAGATTTCGCGGTGGAAGCACGCCCGACGACAACATTCCAACAATTGAGGATATTCGTGGACTGCTGGAGACGTCCCGTGCTCATTTGTTGCCAATTCTCGAGAAGTATTCCGAAGACGATCTCAACCACGTCCCCGAGGCATTGAAAGAGCGGGGCTGGACCGTCAACACCGTTCTACAGGTTCTCTGCTGGCACGAGGCCCATCACCAAGGACAGGCCCACCTCACATTCAATCTTTGGAAGGCGGCTGGGAGTTAGCATCCGCTTTCTCGACGGCCGTCGCGGAAGCCGGCGGTCCGACTGCCGGTCCAATCCGAAGATTGCGGAACCAGACGCGGCTGCTGTGGTTCTGCAGTCCGAGAAAACCGCGTTCGCAGCGCAGCGCTAGCGAGGGGAGATCGGCGGCGGCGGCCGAGACCACCAGGTGACCGTTGTGTACAACAGTCACGTCACCCTTCAGGCAATCGATTTCCATGGTGTTCCATTCTCCTGCCGGCTTACAGACACGCATTGTCGCCGGCGAAATGGCGTAGACCGAACCGGTATACTGATAGTCTTTCAATGCCGCGTATCGTTCGTCCTGGTCATCTAACAGCTGAATTTCGAAGCCGGCTTCCGGTTCTTCCGGCTTGTGGCGATGGTGGTTGCCGTTCGCCGGGACACGCACGTAGACTCCGCTGTTTCCCCCCGGTTCGAGCCGATAATCGAAGCGGAAGTTAAAGTCATCGTACCGCTGCCGCGAACGAAGCCAGGGACCCGACTTGCCATCGCAAACCAGCATTCCACCTTCCACCAGCCAGCAGGCATTGGCCGGCTTGCCAGCCCCTTCCCAACCGGTCAGATCGACCCCATTGAAGACAGGCCGAAAACCGGCCTGTCGCTCTTGGGCCGTGAGGCCCCCGTCTGCGGCTCGGGCGGAGGCACTTCCGGCGAGTATCGCTCCCGCGGTCAGCAACATGGCACCAAACACGGACAGGGAGACCAGCGTGCAGGGCCGACCATTTGCCAGGTTCCTGCCTGCCACCGCTCGACTTTGATCCAACCGCCCCATATTGAAGACTCCCCGCAGTAATGGCCGTTTCATGGCTCTGTCCAGGGGTCGGCGCTACGAACTCCGGAGCGTACAGACACGATTCCCTGCGGATTTCGTGCCACACTCGTCGACCCGTCCGTGACATGTCGCGATGGACAGAGCGGTACATTACGATTCGCTCTGCCGCATTCTCGCCCGAAGTCGGCCGCAAAGGCAAGTCGCCAGCGCACCTTTCGACAGTCCTCGAATGAGCCAGTTTTGGTAAACTTTCATCCAGAACGCCAAATTGGCCAGACAAATCCGAACATCCCTCCTATTTTTTCTCAATTCGTCAAACTGAGAGCATCCAGTTTGACGATGAACAGAATAGACCCCACAGTTGTGTTGGGCTTCCGAACAGATTTGCGAGTGGTCTGTCAGACTGAGATTTTCCGTTGGAGAAACGGGATTAACGTGGCGAACGAGCCGCGACCCGAACTCTTCAAACTGAAGTGAAAGGCCTGACGAGACTCGAGTGTAAAAACCGACTGTTCGGAGATGGGAATGTTCATCCCCATAAGACTGACCATCGCGGGATACGATTGGCCCCCTTCGAGTTGACAACGCACGTGTAGCCGTGCCCTGCATGTCGTTTTCTGGTGGAGATGCCTTCGGGCGTCTCGTGTGCCAGAAAGACCTGCCTCGATTCAGGGGATCGCCATGTCTACGATCGGATCTGCAGGCTTCTACGCGTCGACAATCGTCGGATCGATCGCCGGTAGCCGCCAGAGCGAGACGGCCCAGGACGGTCTGAAGGGAGCCTCTGCCCAGGCTTCGTCGACACACAACCTGCAGCAACTGACGCGCGAACCGGGCGAAATCGACGAGACGGCCTTTAGCGCGGATCGTGATGCGGACGGACACGGTGAATGGGGGGGGCAGGGCGCACCGGACAATAGCCCATCCGAAGCAGGTCCAGATCACACAACGATCGCCCGCAACGTGCTGCCCGATGAAGACTGCGGTCGACTGCTCGATCTCGAAGGCTGACGCCGGAAACTCTTTGCAGCACAGCGTTCGAACGATCACCCCCTGCGACGCGGAAACGATCCGGGATCGTTACTGACCACTGGACAGAAAGCTGAAAAGCCGCTTTCGCTGCTTTCGTTCGTCCGTTTCGATTTCTGGCTCGCCTGACTGGCCAATGCTCCGAGCCAGTTGGTCGATCGCCCGGGTCAACTTGGCTTTGGGCGATTGCAGAACCAGCGGGACACCGTTGTTTCGCGATTCAACCATCGTGCCGTAGTCGTTGGGAATCTGCCAGTAGA
>CALJUK010000846.1 GCA_937975745.1 uncultured Planctomycetaceae bacterium
CTGCTTGACCGTTGCTATCACTGTTCTACACAGAATCAGTTGCCTATGCGTATCGACCACCCCGATCTGACCTAAGTCCAGCCTTCGCTGTTTCTCCTGCGTCCAGCCAGTCCAGGGGTCATCACACCTGTGCTGGAAGACTGTCCGGTCGAGCGACTGGGCGTTGGCCGCCTGAGGTCGCTGTCAACATGGCGAATTGCGCGGCAGTTTCGACAGACGCTAAGGCGAGGACAGTTTGACGTCGTCCAAACCTACTTTGCCGACAGTTCGTATTTCGGCATTCCTCTGGCGCGGTGGGCGGGCGTACCGCTCGTGCTGCGAACGCGGAACAATCTCGGCTACTGGATGAAACGGCGCGACCGCCTGATGGCCCGTTTGGTCAATTCCATGACGGATGCCACAATTGCCAATTGCGAGGCCAGCCGTGAAGCGATGATTGCGGACGAAAGTTACCCCACCGCACGTGTGCATGTCATTCAAAATGGAATCGACATCGAAACATTTCAGCGAATTTCCAACGAACCGTTCAGCAATCTACGTCGGCCACCGTGCGTCGGAATGATCGCCAACCTTCGCGAGGTAAAAACACCCGACATCTTCCTGGAGGCGGCGGCCGAGATCGCCGCAGAATTCCCGCAGGTCACGTTTCGTCTTGCTGGCGAAGGTCCGTTGCGACCTCGGCTGGAACATCGGATCGCCGAACTGGGATTGACGGGCCGCTTTGAACTGGTCGGTCTGATCGACGAACCCGCAACTTTTCTTGCGGAACTCGACATCGCCGTGCTGTCGTCCAGCTCCGAAGGGCTCTCGAACGCAGTCATGGAATACATGGCCTCCGGCCGCGCCATCGTCGCCACGAATGTCGGCGCGATGGAAGAACTGATCGACAACGGTGTCACCGGACTGCTTGTACCTCCAGGAAACCCAACCGAACTGACTGCCGGTATTACCCGTCTGCTCCGCAACCATGACGTGGCAAAAACCATGGGTGCTGCAGCACGCAGAATCGTCCAGAATCGATACGACCCCCAGCTTCGTGCCCAACAGTTTGTCCAGTTGTACCGCAGCCTGTTGCGAAGGTCTCGACTTCGCACCCCGAATGCTTATTGAGTTGGTCTAAGCCATGTTTGTCCTGCTGATGGTCGGCTACATCTTCTTGTATGTCTACCGACCGTTCGAAATCTGGCCCTGGTTGGGGCCAATGCATGTCGAACGTATCTACGCGATCATCATGATTCTGGCCTGGCTACCGGCCCGGAAACAGTTGATTTTCAACAAGACCCACCTGGCGGTTTTGTTCTTGACGGTCGCCTTTGTCTCCAGTTGGCTGGTCAGCGAGTTCCGTGAGCAGGGGGGCAGCGATATGTGGTTCTACCTCAAGGCATGTCTGCTCTACCTGATGATTGTGACCACCGTTTTTGACGAACGCCGGCTGCGCTGGCTGATCTACGGGTTTCTGATTGTTGTCTTCATCTACATGGCCCACTCGCTGCGGGAATTTGTCGGAGGGCGGCATGTCTACCGCATGGGAATTGCCCGCATGGTCGGCATCGACGAAACCTACCGTGATCCCAACACGTTTGCTGCAACGATTCTCTACTCGTTCCCCATGCTCATTCCCGTCTGGAACGACCCCAACCGTCCCAAATTCGCTCGGCCACTAGCAATGGCCTACGCCGCACTCAGTGTCACCTGCGTCATGTTGACGGGAAGCCGCAGTGGTTTCGTCGGAATGGTCTTCCTGGCAGGCTGTATCGCCCTCACATCGCGGCACCGGATGACAATGCTCGTTCTGATGGTCCTGCTCGCCCCGGCTGTCTGGTTTCTGCTGGGGGACGAATTGCAGGACAGATACCTGACGCTCATCGACCCCAGCCGGGGACCTGCATCGGCGCAGATGTCGGCCAGCGGACGGATGGGTGGATTCCTCAGGGGGATCGACTTGTGGACACGCAAGCCCATTCTCGGCTATGGCCCCAACGGCTTTCGCTTTGCCACCGGCCAGGGCGCCGCCGCACACAATCTCTACGGTCAGGTGCTGAGCGAAACAGGGACTGCCGGCGCGCTGGGACTGCTGTCGTTGATCGCCTGCTGGGTGGCCAATGCCTGGGAAGCCCGGCGCAGACTGAAGTCGCTCGCCGATGCAACCGGCCAGTTTTCCGGTTTGGTGGCCACTTCCGTCATCTACACACTGCTGTTGCTTCTCTTACTCGGTTGGGGCGGACACAATCTCTTTCGATACCATTGGCTGTGGTTCTCCGCCTTCCAGGTCAGTGGTCTGTACATCCTGCGAACGAACCAGCGACAAGCCTGGCAGCGGACAGTACAACCCGTTGTTCCCCCGGAAATGCGAAGGCCGATGTATGCAGGCTGAACGCCAGATGCTGGAACCGGGTCGCTCATCGGCCGCATCCGCAGGTCATGCGGATGCGGAGAGCCAGCCAACCCGCCGTGTGCTGGCAGTCATCCGCTGGCCCGTCGGTGGTATTCGCACTTACATCAAATATCACTATCCCATTCTGGCCGAACATGGCTACCGCTTTACGTTCGTCGGGCCAGATGACCCGACATTCCATGACTTTGCTACCGACTGCAGTGGCTGGCCGGACACCGAGTTCCACGCTGCCCGCGTGACGGGTAAGACATGCCACCTCCGGCCGGTCGTTCGAACACTGTTGCGCACGAGGCAGATCGACCTCCTCCACTCGCACGGCCTCAAAGCGGCCACCCAGGTCGTCCTGGCGAACTACCTTTCGCGGACGCCGCACATTGTGACGTCGCACGATGTCTTTCTGCCCCAACACTTCGCCGGCTGGAAAGGACCGTTGAAGCGGCAAGTCATGCAGACTCTGCTGGGACAGGCCGATCGCGTCATTTGCGTCGGTGGGCCCGCACTTCAGAATCACATCCAGAATCTGCCTCGACTGGCGCGCAAAACGGAAAAACTCGTCGCCATCCGCAACGGAATTGACACCCGGCGGTTTGACCGCAACCGCTCGGACATCGAACCAGCAAACCTGCGAGAACGCCTCGGAGTGGACCAGAATGTCGCGCTGCTGGGGTTCTTCGGCAGGTTTATGGAGCAGAAGGGTTTTCTCCCCCTGCTTTCAGCCATCAAATCGCTGCAGGAACATCCACCGAAAAGGCCGTTCCACCTCGTGGCGGTTGGAAGTGGTGACTTCGAGAACTACTACCGCCGCGAGATCACGCGTCTTGAGTTGGATTCTCTGATCACCATTCTGCCAGCTGTCCCGGATATCGCTCCCATGTTGTTCGAAGTGGATGTGGTCGTCATGCCTTCTCTGTGGGAGGCGTGTGGCCTCTTGGCGATGGAAGCCATGTCTGCCGGAACACCGTTGATTGTGTCTGATTGCGACACGCTGCCGGAATTGGCTCACGACACTCCCGCTCGCATCGCCGGAGCGTCGGATGCCGCCGCCTGGGATGCCGCTCTGCGCGAGGCAATCGACGCCCCGTGGACGGCGGCCGCCCGGAGTTACGCACCGACGGCTCAAACGCGGTTTGACTGCTCGCAGTCTGCCGACTTGTTGCGGACCACGTTCGAAGACGTCCTGAGTTATTCATCGCGTCTCTGCACAGAACGCACGCCAGCGTCGCGAGACGCAGTTTGAACTCCTACTTCCACCCCATGCGAAATTCGAGCATTTAGCAGGTATGCCTTAGTGATT
>CALJUK010000847.1 GCA_937975745.1 uncultured Planctomycetaceae bacterium
CCCGATCCTCACCTGTCGGGTCAGCGAACGCCAGAGCTGTTTGGGGGAATCTCGCCGCTGTCCACGAAACGATCGCGACAGGCCGCACGGCGGAATCGATATTTCAAATCACCCTATGTACCAAAATAGTATTCCAGGAACCGCCTCACCAGACTGGCCGCCTCGGGTGTCTCGCGGATTGCCTTTTCGAATGTGTTGAAATCCAGCCCAGCCACCTTCTCGGCATACTCCGGATAGTTGGTCAGACGGGCAATCAGGTCGTCCCGCTCCAGTTCCGGATGAAACTGCGTGCAATAAACGGGGCGATCTGTCAGGCAATACGCCTGGTGGGCTGCAAGATTCGAGTAAGCCATTGCGACTGCATTGTGAGGTAACGCGACGACGTGGTCTTCGTGCCCCATCTGGGCGGGAAACTGTCCTGGAAGTTTTCCAAAGATCGGATCTGTTCGACCGGCGTCGGTCAGGAACACGTCGTATGTGCCGACTTCAGCCTGTCCGGCGAGTCGGACGACTTCGCCGCCAAGCGCCCGGGCCATTGCCTGGAACCCCCAGCAGGATGCGAACGTGGGCGTGCCTGTTTCGTACACGGTCCGCAGGCTGTCCAAGGCCCGGTCCAGCCAATCCCCTTCTCCGGCTGCCGAGTAATGGCCGCTGCCTCCCAACAGTACGACATCCACATCGCTGAGGGCATCCACGGTGACTCGGTGGTTGAGCAGGTCCCAGGTTGCAATCTGTCCGATCGGAACGGAGCAGCAGCGGGCAAAGCTGACGCGTTCGTGAGACCGCATGGGGTCTTCCGGATTGCGAACTTGCAGGAGCAGAAATCGGAGAGATTCGATCGGTCGGGTGGGCATCAGGTTCCGCCGCCTCCTGGGTTCGACCTGGCCCGGTCACTGCGGCGTTCGCGGAAGTACTTCAAACCGGGGATAAAGAAGCAACCGGCCGCCACCAGCCCAAACAGCGAAATGCTGACGTCGGGCCAGCCGATTCGGGGAATGACTGCCATCACGATTCCGATGGCGAACAAGGCGACGGCCTGGACATAGAATGTCCCTGACAGGATCCCCGCCTTGGCCAGAAACACCATCCCGCTAATCAATCCCAGCACGGGCGAAAGTGTGAGGACCGGCAAGTCGAGTAGCGCTTCCACAAGAAACAGCAACGAACTGGCGATCATACTACCTCCCCAGATGTGGGCGATCTGGCGTTCGACAAAAGTGATCGGCCCGGACCGTCGACGCCAACTCCAAAAGAATGCCGCCCAGACACCCAGTCCCACAACCCATAGCCCGATGTAGGGCAGGCGGGACGTGATCTGCAAAAGTTGGAACACGTTGGTCGTCAGACAGAGAGCCAGCAGAACCAGGCTATGCCAGATCCACAGCAGTCCCCAATGTCGGAGGATTCCCGCATGATGTGTTTCGCGGAATGCACGGCTGAGAATTTGCGAGAATCGACTTGAGCGGGCCGAGATCGGCTCGTTGTTGAGAAATGCTTCCAAATCGTTTGCCAAATCATTGGCTGACCGATATCGGAGGTCGATGGGCTTCTGCAGGCACCTCATCGCGATCATTTCCAGATCGGAATCGGCCTTGGGATTCAACATCCGGGCCGCCACCGGTTCCTGCTCGAGGACCATCATGATCGTGTCCAGCGGATTGGCCGCGTGGAACGGGGCGATCCCCGTCATTGTGGCGTAGAGAATGGCTCCCAGGCTGTAGACATCGGTTGCAGGTCCCACCTGGTCCCGGCGGCTGGCTGCCTGTTCGGGGGCCATATAACCGGGCGTTCCCAAAATCGCGCCGGTCGCTGTCAGCGTGTCGGAGTCTCCGGACGGCTCCGCTCCCCCAAGTTTTCCATGCGGCAAACGCTTGGCCAGACCGAAGTCGCTGATATAAGGCCGGCCTTCCCGATCGATCAGAATATTCGACGGCTTCAGATCGCGGTGGAGTACGTTCCGGGAATGGGCTGCCGCGACGGCTCGGCAAACCGGCAGAAGCACCGCTGCGGCTTCTCGCGCCGGCAGCGGGCCATCCGCAATTCGGCGAGCGAGTGTCGTGCCGTCAATCAACTTCATGGTGAAATATGGCAGACCATTGTGTTCGCCGACTTCGTAAATCGGCACGATATGCGGGACATTGGTCTGGGCGGCCGACGCCGCTTCCTGCCGAAATCGCTCGAAGTCCTCGGCCGATGCCAGCTCCGGGTGGTTGATCATCTTCAGCGCGACCCGGCGTTGCAGTCCCTTTTGGTGGGCCTTGTAGACGACACCCATTCCCCCGCGGCC
>CALJUK010000848.1 GCA_937975745.1 uncultured Planctomycetaceae bacterium
CTGAGCCGTCACCCGTTCAATCAGGGACTTCCCGCCCCGAGGAATGGTGACATCGATCAGATCGCGAAGCTGCAGGAAATGCCCGACAGCCTCTCGGTCGGTCGTTTCGACCAGTTGGACAGCGTGCTCGGGAAGCCCGGTGTCGCTCGATGCCTGTTTGAGAATGGCCGCGAAGGCCTGATTGCTGTGGAAGGCCTCTTTCCCACCCCGCAGAATGACCGCGTTGCCACTCTTGACGCACAATGCAGCGGCATCGACTGTCACATTCGGACGGGACTCGTAGATGAAGAAGACCACTCCGAGCGGAACGCGACAGCGATTGATCTGCAGTCCATTCGGTCGCACCGTACTGTCGATGACTTCCCCAACCGGATCAGGCAGCAGGCAAACCTCGCGGACAGCGGATGCAATCTTGTCCAGACGCTCCGGAGTCAAACGAAGGCGATCGATGGCGGCTGCGTTCAACCCATAATCTTCGGCCCGCTGCAAATCCTCGACATTGGCCTGCAAGAGCTGCGGATGATTTTCACCAATCAACTCAGCGGTGCGCAGCATCCAATCCGTCTTCCGCTGGCCAATCACTAAGGCCAATTCGGAAGCCGCGGCTCGCGCCTGGCGAGCCGTCTGCTCGGTGTATTCTCGCAAATCGTGCATCAAGGAGATGGGACCTCTGATGAAAACTTTCGCTGGCAAAGCAAGGTAGTATCGGCAAAATGGCTGATTCTGTCAACGCGGCTTACCAGAGCAGAATCTTCATAACGCAATATAAAAACACAACTTACGCAACGTGTGCCAAAATGCGTTTTGTCAATCGAATGCCCGCAACCCACTCTCACGCGGAAAACTCCCATCAGAATTCCCAGCCGCCATACATCCGCGAACGGAACTCGCTCCATTCCTGCTTCTGATCGTCGTTGGAAGCCCGTTCGGCGAAATCACGAGCCGACCGGTCCATCGCCCGCAGGCGATCCGCCAGAATCTTGACCGTGTTGGCAAGAATCTTATGTGCTGTCGTGTGTCGCTCTTCACACAACTGGTCGAACTTGGCGCGGGGAAATCGCAGTAAATGTGTTTCGACAGTCGCTTTGACGCTGGCCGAATGGGGCGCCCGATTGAAGAACGACATTTCTCCGAAGACCGAGTGTGTTTCGATTGTCGCCAGCGATTGCTCTCCCCGGTGTGACGTGAGGTGCGTCACTTCGCACCGGCCCATGAGAATCACCCACAGGTTCTGGTCTTCTTCCCCCTCGCGGATGATCGTATCGCCTGCGGCGTATTGCTCTTTCTCACACAGATTTTCGATCACCAGCAATTGCTCCGGCGTCAGACCCGAAAAGATCGGACAGCGAGAGAGATCCACATTGAGATTCGTCATCGAAGATTCACTCCAGTTCAAATCCGGACTCGGTCCGCGTCCGGGATGGAAATCCGTTGGGCGGTTCGCCCCCTCTCGGTCTGGTATCGCGTTCGTCGGAAGACGGACCGGAAATCATAGCCCCCCCAGCACGGTGGCCCGACCCACTCGTCCAACGCCCAGGATGTAAGCCGCCGTTCGCGGCGACACCTTCTTATCCTCGGCAATCCGCCAGACACGATCAAAGCTGTCGGCCAGAATTCGATCCAGTTCCTGCCTCACGCGGGAAAGCTCCCAACGGAAATGCTGCCGATTCTGGACCCATTCGAAGTAGCTGGCTGTCACACCACCCGCGTTCACAAGAATATCGGGCAGAATGAGGACGCCCCGTTTCTGCAGAATTTCATCAGCCTCAGCCGTCACGGGTGCATTGGCGGCTTCCACGATATAACGTGCCCGAATCTCTCCTACGTTTTCAGTCGTAATGACATCTCCCAACGCCGCGGGAATCAGTACGTCGACATCGGCGGCCAGGACTTCTTCGTTGGAAATCGCTTTGGCACCGGGAAATCCGGACACTTGGCCGTGATCCGCGACGTGCGTGACCAAACTGGCAACGTCGAGCCCCTCGGCGTTGTAAATCCCGCCGCTGGCATCGCCGACAGCGACAATTTTGGCCCCCTTCTCCGCCAGAAACTGGGCGCAGTAACTCCCCACGTTCCCAAACCCCTGTAGCGCGAACTTCATCTCAGCGACAGGATGATTCAGGCGTTCGAGCATGGCGATGGTGACCGTCACGACACCGCGGCCGGTGGCTTCCTCGCGGCCTTCGGACCCGTGCAGTTCGAGCGGTTTTCCCGTTACGCAAGCCGGGTTAAAACCGTGATAGCGTTCGTAGTGGTTCATGAACCAGGCCATCACCTGCGCGTTCGTCCCCATGTCGGGTGCCGGGATGTCTTTGTCGGGGCCGACCATATCGTGAATTTCGTCGACAAACTTGCGTGTCATGCGTTCCATTTCGCCCGGACTCAACCGCCGCGGGTCGACCGTGACACCCCCTTTGGCACCGCCATACGGAATATTGACGACAGCGGTCTTCCAGGTCATCAGTGTGGCGAGGGTCCGCACTTCGTCCGCGTTGACCTCGTGGTGATACCGGAGCCCCCCCTTCATTGGGCCACGAGCATTGTCGTGCTGCACGCGATACCCGATGAACGTCCCGATCGTGCCATCGTCGCGTTCGAAGGACACCTGGACTTTCACTTCGCGAAGCGGCGTCAGCAGCAGCATCCGCATGTTGGCTGACAGCCCCATATGATCGGCTGCCTGATCGAAATAACGAACTGTTGTTTCATAGCTCATCGAAGTCGATCCTCAAGACCGGGACGTCGCCTGAATCCGCGTCCCCGCAGTCAGCAACCCGGCAAGTGTGTTGTTCGAATCATCTCCACTTCAAATCTTTCCCGCGCCCGATGTTCTGCATTTCGCCTACTGCCGAATGGACTCCGCGGCGGTCGGGCGTCAGCGTGGGACCAGCCTTCCATCCTGTCAGCGAATCGACTCAGCCATTCGACTTTCCGTGGGAATGCGGGCCAGAGGAAGATTCCATTCGGACGCCATCTGTTGTTGAAGGTACTCGGCCAGCAGTCTTGCATACTCGTCGTGTCCGCGTCCAGACAGCCCCCTGGATGTCTGTAACCAGTGTGTGTCGGGGTCGTCGACTGCGGCAAACCGCGGTAAAGCATCCAAGAAGGTTATTTGCCGAGCCTCAGCAAAGTCCGTCAGAATTTCAAACGCATGATGACTGGAAATGCGGGTCCCCATCAGTTGGCCCGCCGGTCCGCGTGCCTCCGGAGTGTTGCTGGCTGTGGCCGAAATCTGCCAGGGAAGCGGCGACGCCGTCAGGAGAAATCGCGCATAACTCTCTTCCGTCAGGTCGCGAATCAAGACAATCGGCTCTAATGCCTGTTGGATGTAGGGGGCCCAATCGGGAGGCGCGTCCATGGCCCAGCGGCAATTTCCCGGCGGCGAATCCATATCGGGCACGTCGGTCTCGGCCACATGCCGCGACCAACGCGAAACGAAGAAGTCGAGCGAAAGGCGGCTGACACGGAACTGGTCGATCAGGCGCGGCTGACTTCTCCCGCATGCCAACAGCGCGTCCGGATGGGTCGCACAGATCGGCAAACCAGCGTCGTTCAGATTGACAACCCGCCGCACGCG
>CALJUK010000849.1 GCA_937975745.1 uncultured Planctomycetaceae bacterium
GCTTCAGATACGTCCCCGAGATGTCGGCAATCACGTAGTCACCTTGGTCTGATTTTCCCTTGGTGACTTTGACGTCGCGGCCTGTTGGCGTGAACTGCCCGACCCACCGCTGGACGTTGGGGGCAATTCCACCGCCGCCACCGCCGAAGTGTGAGATGACCAGTTCAGCCGTCTCTCCGCCTTCCTTGTCCGAGGGGATCACGAACTGGGCCATCCGCAGCTTGTTCGCGGGTGGTTCCTGCTTCCAGGTCTTGGGAACCGTCAAAGTGATGTCCTTGACCTTCACTTCAGTCGTTTCGGTGTCTTCGGCAGAGAGAGAGCCTGCTGACAGAACGAGCAGCAGGCAGGTCAGGGCAACGCCAGTCGTGAATTGCGAACGGGCAACAACACGTCGATCAAACATCGGTCGACTCCTGAATGGTTCGAGATTTGCGATTGGATTTCGCTGGGGTAACTTGTTGAGGGTCTGACAGTCGGATCGTGAGACGATCGGTCTGACGGAGTCCGGGAGGCTTAATCAGCGGGTGGAAACCGGATGGACCACACGCCATTCCAAGGGGGATTGACGTACCCCAAGCCACAATTCTGGTGCATCACGGAGTGAATTGCAACGAGCCCGGTCGAACGCCCTTAATTGCGCGATTGCAGCCGCTTCTGGAATTGCTTCCACGTCATGGTGTTGGCAACATCCCCTTTTTCGAGTCCGGCACGCTGGGCCTGCTCGATTCCAAAATGCATTAAGTCCAGTCCGCCTGTGCTGTGGGCATCCGTGTTGATCACGATGGGGATTCCAAGTTCCCTCGCCTGCGCCGCATGGACGTCGTCAATATCCAGGCGGTGCGGATGGGCGTTAATCTCCAACAGCACGCCATTGTCGGCAGCCCCCTTCAGAATTGTGTCGAAGTCGACGTCGGCACCGGCCCGCTTGGCAAGCAGCCGACCGGACAGGTGACCGATCGCATCGACATGCGGATTCTCGATGGCGGCCAGCAGCCGTTTGGTGATTTGTCCCCGGGGCTGCTTGAGGCCGTAGTGCAGGACGGCAATGACCCAGTCCGCTTCGCTCAGGACGTCGTCATCAAGATCCATGGTGGCATCTTCCAGGATATCGCATTCGATTCCCTTAAGAATCTCGATCCCGGAGACCTGGCCACGAACCTTCTCGATTTCGTTCCAATGCGCCCGCAGACGCTTGGCATCGAGCCCGTTGGCCATACTGACCCGCTTGGAATGGTCTGTGATGGCGATGTACTGGTAGCCAAGTTCTTTGGCGGCCTCGGCCATTTCGCGAATACTGGCCTTTCCGTCGCTGGCTGTCGTGTGCATATGCAGATCGCCGCGGATGTCTTTCAACTCGACCAGCTGGGGAAGTGTTCCTGTCTCGGCTTGTTCAATCTCGCCCCGATTCTCCCGCAGGACAGGAGGAATCCAGGGAAGTTCCAACTGGGCGTAGACGTCTTCTTCCGTCTTGCCGGCCAGCTGCTTGTCATCTGCAAAGATGCCGTATTCGTTCAGCTTCCAGCCGTGCTGTTGGGCGCGCTTACGAAGAATGATGTTGTGCTCTTTGTTTCCGGTAAAGTACTGCAACGCCGCTCCGAATGATTCGTCCGGAACAACACGCAGGTCCATTTCGAGTCCGGAACGCAGCTTCACTCGCTGCTTGGTTTCACCGCGCGAGAGGACTTTCTGCACACGGGAGTGTTCGGCAAGGGCATTCATGACCGGCCCGGAATCTTCCGCGGATGCCAGCAGATCGAGGTCGCCTACGGTTTCGCGCCGCCGGCGATAACTTCCCGCCGCCTGCACCTGCAAGACTCCCTTGACCTGGCGGAGAGCCTGGGCGATCTCTTCGACGTCGGCTTCGGCATCACCGAGTGGAGTGCGATTGTCCGACTGTTCGACTTCGGTGAGGCCGACAGCGATCTTCTCTTGAGATTTCTGGCCGAAGCCTTTCAGCTTGGCGACGTCTCCCCGCTCGATGGCCTGGCGGAGATCGTCGAGGCTGGCGACGCCGAGTTCTTTCCAAAGCGCCTTGGCTTTTTTGGGGCCGAGACCCGAAATACGAAGCATCTCGACGACGCCGTGGGGGACTTTCTGACGCATCTCTTCCAGCGCTTTGAGTTCGCCAGTGGAGATCACCTCACGAATCTTGGCCGCGAGATCTTTGCCAATCCCCGGGAGTTCCGACAGGTCCTCCTCTTCGCCCATCGCGGAGACGGACTGCGGCAGGTCTTCCAGCGTCAACACGGCATTGCGGTAGGCGCGGATACGAAACGGATTGGCTCCGTCGACTTCAAGGAGGTCGGCCAATTCGTCAAACAGGCGCGCAATATCGGCGTTCTGCATCGTCGCCCGGATCTACGAACGGATCGTTATCTGGAGAATGCCCGTCCTTCGCGGGGACGGGACTCAAGCGGGGGCACGATCATATGCGAACCCGAGGTGTCACCCCTGCCATCGCCCCTTTTCATAAGGAAAAGGGAGTTCCCCGAGTCGCTCTGTCAACGAACAATTCTTGTCGCTACCAATCTGCGAATCAGCGGGCGGCCAGCTTCTGCTCGGGTGTGACGACTTCCCAACCACTATTCGTCGGTGCCGGCGGAACGTGACGCGCCACGCGGGGCGTTCGAAAGTCAGCCCGCAACGTCGTCCGCTCGCGAGTGGGAGTCCACCGCCAGGCCACTTTGCGATCGAGATTAAGTGTCGGGATCTGCACTCCGTCGCTGCCAGCATCCTTCCCTTCCTCAATCTTCTTCGGAACCGGGGCCAACTCGGGTGTCTTCTCCTCGGCAGCGGGTGTTGGAACTTTGAAGGCGTCTGTCTCGAACGGAGCTGTTTCTTTGGGGGCTTCTTCACCCGACTGTCGCGGGCGGAAGCCGTCGTCTTCGGTGGTCATCGGCTTGGTAGCCGGCTCGTTCGAGAATGTTTGGGGGGCCTTCTTCGCGGGGACCGACTGCAATTCGCCGAGTTTGGCTGGTTCCGGCTGCAGCGATTCGTAGTTTGCCGAATAAGTGGTGCCGCAGGAACCCGTGGCGCAACTGCCAGAAGAGAGCATGAGGTTGCCGCCCGGGCTGACGTAATACGCCGTCGAGCAGCCGCTCGTCGAGCAGTCGCCGGTTGAGCAAGTCCCCGTCGAACAACGGCCGGTCGAGCACCCGACCGAGTAGGACGTCACGGGGCCGTAAAATGCAGGACCGTAAAATGCAGCGCGGCGACCCAAGCGGGGACCGCATGATCCGCAGGCTCTGGCTCCATAGAAGCCGCCACCCAGCGGAGCATAACCAGCATAATACGGGCTGCCGACTGGTCCGAAGATGGCGTCATACATCCAGGGGATCACGCCAGCGTTGGATTCCGTTGCCGAGAAGGCCACCAGGCTGAGAGAACACAGCGCGACTGACGTCCAGTGTGACAATTGTTGCAGATTCATGGTGAACTCCTCACATCCCCTCAATGTCGGAACTCCCACTGCCGGTGGCTGCTCCAAGCCATGCCCCCCAGGGAGATTATTCCGTTGTACCCCTCCGCGCAGGCGAATGTCAATGACTGGAATCTGCCATCGAGGGACGGAGTCTG
>CALJUK010000850.1 GCA_937975745.1 uncultured Planctomycetaceae bacterium
GAACAGCCGGTCGAAGACGTCGTCCGCGACGGCGCCCCGCTGAAATCTTCGTTTTTCGAACAACGGCATCTCCAGGCCGGTGACCGCCCGGATCCCCCGACTGACGATTTCTCCCTTCAACGAATACAGCCGGTCGTGGTTCCAATCGGTCAATTCGATGAATGGAATGTTCTCCGCGACGTCAATCACATTGGGGAGTGCGTACGGGCTGAAGCCTTGAAAGCCGAGCAGGCGGGCCGGTGCCCAGGATCGAACGTGTCCGCGACTTTGACCGCCGGTATACGTCAGTGAGTGTTTGACCGCTTCGATGCCCCAGCCTTCCTGGTACAGCATGCAGTTGTTGAGAACGCTCCGAATGGTCAGTTCGGGATTTTCTTCAATCGGATAGTCCTTCAGGTTCTCGTCTCCGCCGTCACCATCGACCAGCCAGTTCCAATCGGGATAACGTTCTCGGATTCCGCGGCAAATTGCCAATGTCATCGCAGCCGCCTGCACATCGAGCGGTTTGTAGTCTTCGATGACACGGACTGCCTCGCGGTAGTCGATGCTCGCGGCTGGGACTTCAATCGTTTCGAGGAACAGCCCGAGATCCAGTCGATCCAAAAACTCGCGGGCCTGTTGGGGGTCGGCTCCGTCTCCGTCAAGCGACAGTGTGAAGGCCTTCAAACGGCTGGGAGAGTCACCCCGCCGGAGCAGTAGATGGTAGAGAGTCAGGAAGACCGATCCACTGTCGATCCCGCCTGAAAACAGAACACCGATTGGCTCGCGGGGGCCAATGCGGTCGAGCCAGCGATCGCAGACTTCGGCCAGACGACCGATGTAAAGTGGTCCAATCTGGTCGAGGTCCGGGGGCAGGTGGTTCGGCGTGGGGGCGAAGAAACGGTCGTACGTTGGGTTCGGATCGGGGCAGCCGATCAGGCGAAGTTCCGTCAGGTGGTGGGCCGGTACCATTCGAGTGTAAGACGGGTGGAACTGGTCGGCCAGACCTTCCTGGGCGAGGAACCGGTGAATCTCGTCGATCCGCTCGGCCACGACCAGGCAGGGGCCTTCGGTTCGCTTGGCCAGGAAGTACCGCATCGGCCGGGCCAATGAACGGGCCATTCGAATTTGTGTCCCGTCACGGTGCAGCAGTGCGAAGTGCCCGTCAATTTGTCGAATGCGGTCGACATCGCCACTGCCAACAGTCGCGGTCGCTTCGGCAGCGCTCATGTTGAGAATCTGGTTGGCGGCCGGATCAAGCAGATCGACAAGCCGTTCGACTGGTTGAGAAACGCTCATGGGTGAGACTCGTTGTCGTGTGAGGGAAACGGCGCGCCGGAACGATCATGCGTGATCGTGACACGCCGCCGGTTGAATCTCAAGCCAGCGAGAATCCACGACTCGGGAGCGAGGGAAGACGGCCCGCGGCTCGAGTGGAATTACTTGGATTTTTGCCAAGATTTCGGTTGGTTCTTACTCGACGATGAGGAATTCCTCTTGATAAATTAGTCGGTGGCCAGTGCGCCATCGACCGTTGACATCTCCTGCCGGCGACGGGCGCAGCAACACGCGAGCCGCACTGCGTGTTGGTTTTGCTTTTATTAATATCACTGATCTTTTTTTTCAGGAACACCCTCGCGAGGTCTCCCACTTCGCCAGGTTCGGTCCCGGTACACGTGTGCGTGGAGTGTTCGGTTGTCTTTTGTTCTGGCATCTTTTCTGGAGGAGTTCCCATGCGACAGTTTGTCTGTTCAACGCGACGAGCGCCGCGTGCGTTCACTCTGATCGAATTGCTGGTGGTGATCGCGATCATCGCGATCCTAATCGCACTGTTGCTACCAGCGGTGCAACAGGCTCGCGAGGCGGCCCGCCGCAGCCAATGCAAGAACAACTTGAAGCAGTTGGGACTGGCGCTCCACAACTATGTCGACGCCCATCGTGTTTTCCCGCCCGGATCCGTTGGACAGGGGAACTGCGATTCGGGATCGCCAGGGCCGATTGCGATGAACGTCCCAACGCACGTATTGCTGCTTCCGTATCTGGATCAGGCGCCGTTGTACAACCAGTTAAATTTCAACGAAGCTTTTGGAACACGGTTGTCCGGGGCGGCAGCCACGGCAGCGGGAATGAGCCTGGCTAGCGGAACCGCGACCAACAATACGTCGCTGCTGACGCGTGTTCTGCCCGTTTTCGTGTGCCCTTCGGACACTAGCAGGAACGTGTTTCGCGCCAATTACGACGTCATCGTCTATCGCAATCACTACAATAACTGTAACAACTGGCGAAACATGTCGACCTCGCTCCGGACGATGTTCGATGACGGCAGCTACTGTCGGTTCAAGGACATTACCGACGGAGCCAGCAACACTGTCATGATGGCGGAGACTCGCAAGGACTGCTGTATCAACGGCAGCCACTCGAACTGGGGTATGCGGGCCTACGTCTCCATCGGTCTGTCGCTTTACAGTCAAGCGCCTAACGTCACCGTTCGCTGCAGCACGGGTTACGGCGGCTATGCCGACGCTTATCCTCATCCGACGAACTCCTCGTTGTTTTGTTTGGATCGGAACCCACAGCTAGGGGACTGGGCCTGGACGGGAAGCTTCCACGAGGGAGGCATCCACGTCTTGTTGGCCGACGGCTCTGTCCGTTTCATGGGAGAGAACATCTTTTCCACGATCCGCGCGAACCTCGAACGGATTCAGGACGGCAACACAATCGGCGAGTGGTAGGACGACTCTCGCTTTGTCGGCACGGCAACACATCCGGGGCGGCCGGACAAATTTGTTCGGTCGCTCCCCGGACTTTTTCTGTTTGTCGTTCTTTCCCGAGCCCCGATCGAGCCTCGGCAGAATGGGGGGCTGCAGTCGTGGAGCACCCCGATCGGGATCACCCCAATACTCCAGTTCTCGAGTGCCTCTCATGACTCCATCTTCCCGAACGATGTCTCCGAACCGAATCACGAAGCAGGCATCCGGCGCGACTTTGCTGCTCGGCTTGTTCGTGCTGACAACGCTGGCTGCGTGTGGCGGCGTCGAACCGCCCGAGTTTGCCAGCCAATTAGTCCCGGTTGGGGGACAGATCAAGCTGAAGGGAGAGCCGCTTGTCGGAGCGACAGTTCAGTTTCTGCCAACGGATACAACGCCCGGAGCGGCCGCTGCCACCGGCTACACCGACGCGGAGGGGAAGTACCGTGTCGTCACGACCATCCCTGGGGTGGACCTCCGCGAGACCGTCGGGGCTGTCCCAGGACAGTACCACGTCCTCGTCTCGAAAATCGCAATGCCGGACGGAAGTCCGATTCCGACGGAGATGGGGGAAGCGGACGCACTAGAAGCCGGCGCCGTCAACACGATTTCTTCCCGGTACAACGACCCGGCCAACACTCCGCTGAAAGCTGAAGTCCCTGCCGGGGGCAGCCAGGAGTTGAACTTCGACCTGTAACGGGCGACTTCGGTTGTCGAGCGGTCAAACGGCTGTCGAGTGAGGAATCGGCATCTCTGGCAATTCGCGAGCAGACAGCGTATTCTAGTTGACATGCGTTTCGCCCTGCAGTGGTCTCTCTCGCCGCGAGGCAGCGATTGCGCCATGCCAGAAACTCCCATCATCACGATTACGACAGATTTCGGCTGGCAGGACAGCTATGTCGCCGAAATGAATGGAGCCATTCTCGGCATCCACCCAGAAGTTCAACTGGTCGACGTGACGCACGACGTTCCCCCCCAGGATGTGGCCCGGGGGTCTTTTTTGCTGGAACGCCTCGCTGTTAGTTTCCCCCGCGGTACGGTCCATCTGGCAGTCATCGATCCCGGGGTTGGGAGTAAGAGACGAATCCTGGTGGCCGACATCGAGGGGCAGCTTTACGTCCTCCCCGACAATGGTCTTCTGACTGGCGTTCTCGAGCGTCACACAGTCGCTCGGCTGATTGAAGTCAGCAATTCCAACTTTTTTCGCCGGCCCGTTTCGAACACGTTTCACGGCCGGGATATCATGGCTCCTGTGGCGGCGTATCTGAGCAAAGGTGTCTGCCCTCACGAGTTGGGCTGGCCACTGGCCGATTCTCCCGTCATGTTGACTCTTCCTTCGGTGGAAGAGACAGCCGACGGCATCGCTGGCTGTGTGGTGACGTCGGACCGCTTCGGGAACTTGGTGACCAATATTCGGGCCCCTCAGTTACCAGTCGCGAACCGGGCGAATTTCGTTGTGCATGTTGGGGGACTCGAAGTTATTGGAGTGAATGCGTACTATTCTCAACGGTCGGTCGGTTCGCTGATTGCATTAATCGGCAGCCACGGACGGCTTGAGATCGGCATTGCCGGCGGCGATGCCCGTGCAACACACCAGATCCGAGAGGGGACGCCCATCAGGGTCGATTTCCCCTCGACACCGAGTTCGCCACAATGACACACGGGTTGTTTGTCGTGGGTGCGGACACCGGCGTTGGCAAGACATTTACCACAATGCTGATTGCCCGGGAGTTGGCTCAGTCCGGGAAGTCTGTTGGATGCTACAAACCGGTCTGCACGG
>CALJUK010000851.1 GCA_937975745.1 uncultured Planctomycetaceae bacterium
TTCCAACAGGAGCGTTCCCCGCTTGGTCCCACGTTTCATTCGTCCCTGCCCCACTTCGCGGATCGACTTCACCCAGAAACGATCGTACAAGTCCTCGTCAATCGAGCGGAGACGCCACAACTCTCCGCTGCCGACATAAAGGACACGTCCCTCACCGTAGAACTGACCCGCCAGAAAGATCGGATACCCGTACTCGGTCTGGGCATTGGGATCCGGATAGTTGCCGTAAACCGTTGCCGCCGCTTTCGGACCGTCGGACGGCAGGCAGTTGTAAATTCCGGGAAACTCGCTCCAGACACGTTGCGAGGCTGCCGGATCGTCGGCAATCTGCAGAAAGCCCGCCTGCTGCCCGTCGCGTGTCCATTCAATTTGACGCGGCTGAACCGCTTCGTGATCCAGGAAATCTGTAAAATAAGAAGTGAGAACCACCGGATAGAGGGCCCGCAGCAGTTCCTGCCCCTCTTCCGTGGCGCTGGCCAAAGCGGGGGTGTACACGTTGCCGGCCACCAGAATCAGTCCGCCCGCTTCATTCGAAACCCAGTCCGCCAGCATCTGAGCCTGCTCGAAATTCAGGGATTTCCAGTCCGGGTCGAAACCCATAATGACGTCGTATTCGAATAATTCTGCACGGTCCGGCAGGGCAAACAGCAGTCGGTCCGATTCCTGACTGATGCCGGGCTGACCAGTCTGCAACCAGACGTCGACATCAATGGACGGATGCCGATACAGCATGTTCCGTACGAAGCGGTAATCCCGCATCGGGCCGCCGGCAATCACCAGCACCCGCAATGGACGATCGAAGACTGTGACCTGATGTTCAGACACGTTGTCCTCGGGATTCGCATCTCGGATTGTCTGGACCGACTCGACCTTGACCGTGTAAACGAACTCCTCCGCATCCGAGGGGAGCTGGTTGAATGTCACTTCGGTTGGCACACCGTCTTCGTCGGGAAGGATCAACTCGGCCGAATCCACAACTTCCATCTCGCCACGGGCTTGCGTCCCGGCCTGACGCCCCAGGGTGACGCGGACCGGTGCGCCGGGTGTCCCTTGGCCGGTCACCAGGACGGTCAATTCGAAAGCGTCCCCCAATTGCACATCGGTCGGAGCGACGATTTTGGCCACCTGAATGTTGGCCGGACTTTCCGTACTCCCAACGCCGACTGCCAACAACCGGGTCTGTTTGCCGCGTGCCACATCCCGCGCAGTGGCCGGTTCGATTCCGGCATTGGAGGCACCATCACTGACGATCACAATACCGGAGAGAGTTCGTCCGCCAATCTGCCGGATCAAGTCCGTCAGCGATTCACCCAGCCGCGTTTCCAGGCCCTGTGGCTCCAGCATTGCCTCCCAGTCGACACGCTGTAACTCTGCCGCAACATGAGTGGATGCGGTCGTTTGCGACTCATCTTCGTCAGCCGGTTGACTCTGTTTCCGTGGGAAGAGCTGCAGTGGACCTTTGAGGCTGCTGTCGAACGTGTAGACGCTGACCTCGTGATCGCGGCGGAGACGCTCGATCAGCGTGGAATCGGCCAGCAGAGTCCGCACGAGTTGGGTGCGGCTGGGTGTACTCTCTGCGGCGGGAGATGCCGGATCGCCCGAAACAACCGTCCCCGGATGACGCATCGACAGCGACGTGTCGACCAGAATGGCCGCACGAGACGGTCGGTAAGCCAACTTCTGTGTTCGTTCGTGGGGATTAGCGGCGATCACAAACAGAGACGTCAGGACAGCTACCCGGAGCGCTGTCAGCCAGACGCGAATTCCCACCGAGAGCTGCCGCGTATCGCGCAGGTACCCCCAGATCGACAAACCCAGGATCAGCGCAGCTCCGCCCAGCCACAGTAACCAGACGGCCGGCGTTTCCGGCAGATCAAATTCGATCTGCCGAATCGGCTCAGCCACCTCGGCGGCAGCCAGGGCCCAGAAGAAAATTGAACCGAACGACATCATGCGTGAGCACTTACAGTTTTGGGATGATAGCTCATTTTGTAGGCGAGAAACTGCTCACCCAGAAGCAACGCAAACAAGACCAACAACAACAGGTTGCGGATTTCCTGCCCCGCTTCCTGCCCCTGAATCCATTGAAGATTACCTGCCTCCTGAATCTGCACTCGTACGTCCTGGCCAATCTGCCGGCGAAGATCGGGCGTCGTGGCCAGCAGCAGACTGCTCTCCACCAGCGGGAAGTTATAGGCGATCAACTCTTCATGCGTCAGTTGGGAATGATCCGTCAACCGAACCGTATAAACACCCGGCTGATCGGTGTCGGCAAAGCGGGCCGACAACAACGAGGTCGACTTGGCTTCGCCGGGAGTGGTCTTCGTAGAATCAGCATCGGCCCCGGCTTGATCGCCGGTTGGTTCCCCGTCAGCCGGCTGCACCGGAGCGGCCTTCAGGCGGGTGACACGTTCGGCCAGCACGTCCGGAGCGACCACCTCGACCGTGTCGACATAGTCCGCCGGATCGAGTGCCACCACAATCGGTTCGCCGGTTTCTCGCCCCAGTTCGTTCGCTGACCGGATCGCGATGTACTTCTGCAATTCCAACTGGGTCACAACGTAGCTGGGATTGCGGGCCCAGTTGTTCCAGTCTTCACCATTCGACGTTGGCAGCGGGCCGGCCGAACTCAGACAGGTGATCACTCGGCCTTTGCCAAACTGGTGTTGCAACATGAACGGACTACCGTTTCGTAGCGAAGCGATCGTCTTCAATCCGCGGGGCGTCTCACCGGTCCGCTCGTCAGCCAATGGGAAGTACTCGTTCACACGGACCGTTTCGATCAGCGGATTGTCCTGCCCTTGAAAGACGGAAAAGATCGGATGCGGCGTCACCTCTAAGTCGGGTCGGACGTCTGTCTCGTCCGGAACAAGACGCCGTGGCGCGGCACCCAACTGCACGGGAAACAGCCCCTTCCCTTCGGCGTACAACTTGTCGTTGTAGAACGAAGGATTGATGGCATCTCCCAGAAACCACGCGAGTCCGCCACCGGCCGCCACATACTCTGACACGGCAAACAACGCGTCCGGAGGAAGCTCCGCCACGTTGAGCAGATAGATGCATTGAAACCGGTCAAGCGGTTCCCGCCGCAACACATCCACATCTCCGACCAGTGGCTGCAATCCGGTCGTCGTCGCATCGGGCGAAAGCGCCGTGTCCAGGTAGAACCAGTCTTCCCCCGTGGGATTGCCGTCCACGATCAACACCCGGTTGCGATCCTGCACATCAATCGCGAGGTAGCGGGCGTTGTCTTCTGGCAGAACGTCTCCATCGAGCGCGACAGCCAGTTTATGGCGTTTGGGTGTGTCGAACGTCGCATCGAAGTCCCGGAAAGCCTCCTGTTGTGGCTCGATCTGATCGAATCGCAAACTCAAGGGAAGCTTCCGCCCGTCGGATGTCACGCTCAACCGCACATCGCGGACAACCTGATTCCCGAGGTTCTGCACGCCGACGCGAAAGCGGACCGGCACGCCAACGGCCGCGGTGGGCACGCTGCTGGTCAACGTGGTGACGGCCAGGTTGCCCCGAGGTTCGGCCACCACCCGCACAAGATTCATAGCGACTTCCTGTTCGGACAGGCTGCGGATCCCTGCCGGAACGGCCTTCTGTTCGATCCAGTCCGTCCGGCGAAAGTCGGAGATGACATGCAAATGCTTGGCGGCCGCCTTGTCGTCTTCGAACAATTGCCCGATCGCTTCCAGGGCACGCGTGATGTCCCCCGCCTGATGGGTGGCCTCAAGGTTTTCGAGTTTTGTTTCCAACTCGGAGACAAACGCCTCGTTGACGTCGCGCTGCGTGAACAGCGGCGCGTCGGGACGGGACACGGTCACCAGAGTCAGTTTTTGCGTTTCCGGCCGGCGTGCCCCCTCGGCCACCAGTCGCGTGATGACGTCTTTGGCTTCTCCGAATGCGGAAGTCTCCAAATTGCGCTCACGCATCGAGCCAGAATCGTCCAGCAGAATCACATGGTGCGCTTTGGCACCGCGGAAAATTGACATCTGCTCGGGGTCGATGATCAGCCGGGCAATCAGCAGCACCAATGCCGCCACGATGCCCATCCGCATCAGCAGCAACAGCAATTGCTCCAACAGAATTCGTCGGCGGTTTCGCTGTTGGCTTTGCAGCAGAAATTCCATCGCGGCAAAGCGGACGCGACGAAAACGCAACCGGTTGATGAGATGGATGATGACCGGGACCGCGATCAGCGCACCGCCGACGGTCAGTAGTCCCGGATTGAAAAATGAATTGGCCAGCCAGTTCATCTGGTTTCCATCGGCTCGCGAGAGCTTCCTTGCAGACACGCGTTCTAAGAACTCACCACCCGCAGATCACTGCCCCTGACCGTGACAGGGCGATCAATTTCTGACAGACTGCCGCATTCCCGTTCGATGATTCAAGTAGTGGGCCAAGGCGGCGTCCAGATGCTCGCTGGTGCGAATCATCTGGTAGTCGACCAGGTACTTGGCACAGTTCCGGCGGATTTCGTCAATAAACGATCGGACGGCGGCGAGATAGTCCTCCCGCAGCCCACGCGGATCGCAGACAAGCTCGCCCGCGCGTTCCAACCCTTCAAACTTTGTCGTCCCCGAAAAATCGAATTCGACCTCCTGGTCGTCCAGAATGTGGAAGACCATCACATCGTTTCCCTGATGCCGGAGCATCCGGAGCCCTTTGAACAACTCGGCACGGTCCACCAGCAGATCGGAAATGAGAACGACCATTCCCTTCCGCGACTGCTGATCGAGCAACCGCCGGATCACACCGCCGATGTCGGTCTGCTCTCCCTGCGGCGGCCGGTCGAGCGCCGCCAGCAGTGTATTAAGATGATTCCGCTTGCTCATCGGCGGCACGATGGTCCGAGTGTCTTCGTCGAACGTCACCATCCCCACCGAGTCCTGCTGTTTCAGCAGCAGGTAAGCCAAGGCCGCTGCCACCGTGCAGGCGTATTCGTACTTCGACAGTGGCCCGCTCCCAAACTGCATCGACTCGCTGAGATCCAGCAGCAGGGTGGTCCGCAGGTTGGTGTCTTCTTCGTACTGTTTGATGTAGTACTTGTCAGTCTTGGACCAGACCTTCCAGTCGATATCGCGGACTTCATCCCCGGGCACGTATTCGCGATGCTGGACGAACTCGATCGAATGACCGAAGTACGGGCTGCGATGCAAGCCAGCCAGAAACCCTTCGACGATGTGCCGTGCTTTGACCTCCAGTTTGGAGATCCGCT
>CALJUK010000852.1 GCA_937975745.1 uncultured Planctomycetaceae bacterium
CCCGACTCCTCGCGGCCCGATCGCTTATTTTGCTTGACGAGTGCCTGGTCTGATGCAGCCTTCCCGCCACCGGAAGCCCCTTCGATCGTGTCAGGTCCTGTCGATTCTGCCTGGGCCGAATCCTCGTCCACCGCCTCAGGCCGCGATGCCGGCACAGGGGACGCGTCGGACTTTTCCCTGGCAGAGTGGGGCACAGCGGCGGCGTCCGATGCGGGCTCGTTGCTCGTTGCTTTCGGCGCAGTCTGTTCCTCTGGTCCATCGCTCATCGTCGTTCTCACGTTTCCGTCAGTCATTCTTGAATTACCGTCAGAAGAGAGTCACCAGCGCCGGCAGAGGCCTGGAGCAGCGGGGATTTCCACCCGCCGTTCAAATCAAATTGAGAGCCAATTCCGTGACGCGGCCTGTCCCGGACATCAGAGCTGAAAGTGTGGTTCGGAAGTGAGAACGACGCAATTTGCGAGTCGGCCCCTACTTCGCGACGACGCCCTACTTCGCGACGACGCCCGGCCCTGCTCACAACCTGGCGAAGGATGCCCGGCCGCGCTAATATATGGAATCGTTTCGGTCCGGGACCTCCAAAATTCCGCGAGCCCAAACCAGGGCGAGCCCAATCCACGGCTGGTTGCCCACACTCAACCGTCGGACCAATCCAATCTTGGTCGACTGCTCCGTTTCGAAAGCAGTCACTCTGCGACTCGTGTGCGGAAATCCGCCCAGTTGCTCGACAACCAGACAGTGAGCTCACAGACATCCAAATTCGCCTCAAACGAGGCCAAAATCAAGCTGAAAGTGGGCTCAATCTTCCAGGTTTGACCGAAACGATTGTCCGCCATACGATCGCCGACCGGTGCAATCTACGACGGCCACATCGACTTACAGACCACCGTCAGGAGTCTGTCGATCGCGTCTTGTGATGTGAGTGTCCTCCGTACCGACATACCACGAGGATTCGTCACATCATCCGGGGGGAACTGGCCCGAATGCCGTCCGTTCAACGTCATGACGATATGTGGGTGATTGTTGATGCGGAGGGCAACCCGACGTTTCAAGGGACGCTGCGCGAGTGCGAATCCCGCCTGGACCAACTGGAAAACCTAGAGCGGGAACGGCAACGCCGTCATCCCGTCTCGGACGAACTGCGAGTTCCCTGGTACCGTTGGCTGCTGCCTGGCCTGTTGACTCCGTTTCGGGCGAGGCACGCGCAGCAACGATCACCCCATCCGGCCCCCGCTTCCCCACAACCTCTCGCCCCCCAACAACAGCCCAAAGGACCGAACACGTCAACCACGACCGCGTCCGATGACGAACCGAGCGAAAAGTGATGGGCGAGCAGCCATCCGAGACACCCCGAGCCGTTGTTTAGGGGGATCGTCTTGATGGGGGGGACCTCCACGCCCGAGTTCGAAATTCGGCCGTCGTATCTCCCCTTGTCGGCGTTGCTTGAATGATTTTTCGAACTCGGTGAGTTCCGGTTGTGAAATCTGGCAACAGACCCAAACAGGCAATGCAACCGAAATAGTCAGAATATGGTTTGACATTGCTGTTCGACACCAGTAGCGTGAATCTTCGAAAGACGGTGGCCGAGCGTACCGTTTCTGTGCGGTAAAATTCGGCATTTTGGCTGACGTTGGTCGTTCCGTACTTTGGCAAATCGTTCTGCGTTTTGGCAAAATTGGCTAGATTGTAGCGATCAAACCAGTGTTTCAAGTCGCATCGGATGCGCATCAGCATCGAGAGCTCAAATCGATCGAATTACCACGAAGGTGCTGGTGGGAGAGGTGGTCCCTTTCGTGACCGCTTCGGCAAGGGTTCCAAGATGAGGGCAATCTGGAACCAAACCTGGATTGGTTCGCCTCGATGCGGGCAACGCATCGCGGTGAACAAGAACAATCCGTGAGTTAGTGGCCTGGGACTGAGGGCGAACCAGGGCCACTTCATTGTAACCACATGAAATCATAGGGTGTTAAGTTTCAGACGAAGCCGTCACCCACGGGGACGGAGTCTGCGCACAAATACCATGGTCCAGCAACATTTTGCAGGTCGCGAGTACGCTTCTGAGTAAAGAACAAGCTGCAACGGCCGGTGTGTCGAACGCCGCCCGATGAATTCACAAATCTGACTGCAACGCAGCAGGACTCTCCTGCGGAAGAATAACTGCGGATTCAATTGTCAGTGGAGTCATCGCTCGCTGGCAGAAGAACATGCACGTCATTCCGCAGAAGTTCTCTGCAAACCGAGATGCATCGACGATCAAGGCCGCTAACGCGATGAACGACAAAGTTCAGGCAGAATCAAGCATCCGCCCAACTCCCGCTGCGATTGTGATGATCCTCGCGCCGCTCACAATCCTGCTGTGGAGCTTTTACCCGACGATTTCGGAATATGTCCGCAAGTGGAGCCACGACCCCCAGTATTCGCACGGGTTCATGGTTCCGGCATTCTCCGCGGCATTGCTGTGGATGCGGAGAGAGCAGTTGGACGTTGCGCGGCTGAAGCCGTCATGGTGGGGCTTACCAGTGCTGCTCGCGGGATTAGGGTTGTGGTTGGCCGGCTCGAGCTACTACTTCGTCTGGGTCGAAGCCGTGTCGTTGATCCCGGTGATCTTCGGCCTGGTACTTCTGCTGGGTGGCTGGCATGCCGTCCAATGGAGTTGGCCCGCAATCGCCTTCCTCGCCTTCATGATTCCGCTCCCCTACCGAGTGGAAGAGTCGATGCGAGGCCCTCTGCGTCGAATTGGTACGATCATTTCGACCTACATCATGCAGACGCTCGGATTGCCAGCTGTTGCGGAAGGAAACGTCATCGTGCTCAGCAACGACATCCGCATTGGTGTGGCGGAAGCTTGCAGCGGATTGCGGATGCTGATGATCTTCTTCGCCCTCTCCACAGCCGTTGCGATTCTGAGCGAACGCGTCATGTGGGAACGAATCCTGATCGTTCTGAGTGCTGTCCCGATCGCACTGATCTCCAACATTACAAGAATCACCGTTACGGGTGTTCTTCATCTGACGGTCAGTTCCCATGTTGCCAACATCGTGTTTCACGATTTGGCTGGCTGGCTCATGATGCCGTTTGCCCTTGTTCTGCTCTGGTTCGAAACATGGCTGCTGTCGAATCTGTTCATTGAGGAAGTCGAAGACGACCGCGTCCGTTTGGGATTAGGTGCCAAGGCCTGAGTCCTCCCGGTCCGCCTCGGTAAAGATCGCGACGAAGCATCCGTCTCGCGAATAATTTTCGCGACGCATACTTAATCATCCGGAATTGATATGACAGACCACACCGCAGACCATGCGGAGTACACGTCAGACCCGAGCCGTCCGACCGGCGAACAGGGGACCGCCAGCTGGAGTTCCGAAGGCAGCGGTCGCCCAACCAACGGCACGACAACCGCTGACGAGAACCGCGCGCTGACGCCTTGGCAACCACTGCCCAATTCAGGTGGGCAATCGGTCCCGCCGAACACAAATGGATCGCCCGAGCCGGGGACATCACTCGATCTGCATGCGATCCTTGCTGCCTTTCAACGGCGGTGGTTCGTGGCGTTCGGCATTGGTTTTGTGCTTGCGATCATCTCAGCTGCGGTCGCCTGGTTCGTCGTCCCAACACCGTTCACGTCGTTTGCCGAATTGCATGTGAAGTCCGTGCAGGAACGGCTCTTGTTTGACACTGCCGAAGCCGAGACGAAGTTTTCGGACTACAAGCAGACACAGATTCGCCGGGTTCTCAGTCCATTCGTCCTGAACGCCGCGCTCCGCAAACCGGAGATTTCCAAGCTATCGGTGATTCAAGAGCAAGAACACCCCGTCGACTGGCTCGAAAAAGAGCTTTCCGTAACCAGCCCCGCTGCCGAGTTCGTCCGAATCAGCCTTTCCGGGGATAACGCCAAGCAACTCGCGGCAATCGTCAACGCCGTCACCGATGCCTACATCGAGGAAGTGGTCAACTCCGAACGAAACAGACGCCTGGAGAGGAAGAACAACCTCGAAAGGATTCATCGCGAAATCGAAGACAAGCTGCGCTCGAAGCGGAACACCATGCGCAAGCTGGCCGAATCTCTGCACACAGCCAGTTCAACCGCATTGACCGTCAAGCAACAAATGGCGATTGAATACTTTTCTCAGTTGAGGAAAGAGCACGCCCGGGTTCGGTTCGAATTGATGCGATCCAAATCTCAAATGACGGCGTCCACATCGACCAGCGAAACAATGGGCGAATCGACAGTCCCCGCTCCCATCATCGACGCCTATCTGGACCAGGAACCGGATATTCTGCGACTGAAGAATCGCATCACCCAGCTCGAGTCTGAACGGGAACGACGGCGGCCGCGCATTCTAGAACGGCTGCAACAAGAGAATGAAGCTCGCAAAGCCATCTCAAGCGAGCAAGTCGCTCAGCAGGTGGCTCTGCTGACCACGCAAGAAGAGCAGCTCCGGCAAGAACTCGAAGCGCAGGAGGTCGAGACCAAGCAGATTGGTATCGCCTCGTTCGAATTGGAGTCGCTGCAGCAGGAAATCGAGCAGATTGACGAAGTCTCCAGCAGCATCAACGAAGAGATTCAGAAGATTAACATCGAGCTGCAATCACCTCCGCGGATCACGCTTCACCGGCGTGCGGAAGTCCCCTTCGAACCTGCCCTGATGCAACGTTACCTGGCCACTGGACTGGCCGGGTTCGGCGTCCTGGGCTTCGTCATCGTCGGAATTGTCTGGCTGGAAACGACGGCTCGCCGGATCAGCAACGTCCAGGAAGTAACCGGTGGTCTGTGCCTGCCGGTGGTCGGCTCGCTCCCAGTCATGCCGCGCTGGATGATGCACGGAAACACGTCGGCCCGCAACAGCGGCCGGTCGGCCGTCTGGCAGAGCGTCTGGACCGAATCCGTGGACTCGACTCGGACAATGCTGCTGAAGGATGCCCAATTCGACTCCCGTCAGGTCATCATGGTCTGTAGTGCGCTTCAGGGAGAGGGCAAGACCACTCTTTCCAGCCACTTGGCCACAAGTCTCGCGCGAGCCGGGCGGCAGACTGTGCTGATCGACTTTGACCTGCGTCGTCCAACAGTCCACAAGATGTTCGAACTCAATCGCGATCCTGGCCTCTGTGAGGTGCTGCGGGGGCAAGTGGCGTTAGAAGAGGTCATTCGCGAAGTGCGTCCTGCCGGACTGTCGGTGATTCCCGCCGGCGCTCTCACGCACGATGTTCTTCAAACGCTCGCACAGGGAGGAGCCC